>CAZNQC010000007.1:0-40856 GCA_964574825.1 uncultured Sphaerobacteraceae bacterium
GAGCGGAGCGAAGAGTCCCCGCGCGAAGCGCATGCGGCGCAGCCGCATCTCACGGGGATGGGGAGCCTGTCTCACGAGGCCCAGGAAGTCTACAACTGCCTCTTTTGGCAAGGCATAGGGGTCGACTCCATGTCGACCCGGTGGATCTACGGGAATGTTGCTCGCCCACGGTCTTCCCAACTCATCGACAGACACAACGACGCGCGGCCCCACATGGAACCGCGCGTCGTTTCGGGCCGAATGATGTGTCAGCGACCGATCAGGCCTCGATCAACACCCCATCCTCGTCCACCTTGACATCGCTATCGCCCGATGCATATTCGATGCGACCCGACAGCTCCGGCGAAGCGGAGGTGATCCGCTTGCGAATGTCCTCCATGATGTCCGGATTGGACTTGAGGAACGTCTTCGCGTTCTCCCGGCCCTGCCCCAGGCGTTCCTCACCGAGATAGAACCAGGCACCGCTCTTGCGCACGATCCCGAGGTCGGTCGCCACGTCGAGCACACTGCCCGCCACGGAGATACCCTCGTTGTACATGATGTCGAACTCGGCCTGGCGGAACGGGGGCGCCACCTTGTTCTTGATCACCTTCACCCGGGCCCGGATCCCAATCGCGTCCTGCCCATCCTTGAGGGTCTCGATCCGACGGATATCCATCCGCACCGAGGCGTAGAACTTGAGTGCGTTGCCACCGGTAGTGGTTTCTGGGCTCCCGAACATCACGCCAATCTTCATGCGCAACTGGTTGATGAAGATGACGCAGGTGTTCGATCGGCTGATCGCACCGGTCAGCTTGCGGAGCGCCTGGCTCATCAGCCGCGCCTGCAATCCCACGTGGGAATCACCCATATCGCCTTCGATTTCGGCCTTCGGCACCAGGGCCGCCACCGAGTCGACCACGATCACGTCGAGCGCGTTCGAGCGCACCAGGGTTTCGGTAATCTCCAGCGCCTGTTCACCGGTGTCGGGCTGGGAGATCAGCAACTCATCGAGATCGACCCCAAGACGGGATGCATAGATGGGATCCAGTGCGTGCTCGGCATCGACAATCGCGGCCATGCCCCCGGCCTTCTGGGCTTCCGCCACGATGTGCAGGGCCAGCGTGGTTTTACCGGACGACTCCGGACCGTAGATCTCAACGATGCGGCCCTTCGGCACCCCACCGATCCCCAGGGCCAGATCCAACGCGATGCTGCCGGTCGGAATGGCATCCACCTGCATCGGGTTCGTTTCGCCCGGCTTCATCTTCATGATCGCGCCCTTGCCGAACTGGCGTTCGATCTGGGCGATCGCGAGATCGACCGACTTGTCCTTGTTCGCGCGTTCGTCTGCTGCCATGGAATTGGAGGCCTTTCGTGATGGATAGGTGCGGAAACGGCGCTCTGGCGCTCGGTCTCATCCGACAGAGGCCACTGCTCGTTGCTTCGTGGGTGGTGCCGATCGGCAAGGGATGGCGGCCATCACGCGACATCGAACATCTGTTCGCATTTGTTCCATATTTTACTGGTTCGCGCCTGTACGGTCAACCTTTCCTCTGACACCGCCTGAGACACCATGGGCCAGTCCTCTCCCCTGCCCGCCGGAATGTACGAACGAGCAATATCGCGAGAGGTGGCGAGATTTCGCCTCCTCGATGCGTTCGATAGGTATGGCAGAAAAGATCGGGGCGCTACCGCCCATCACCCCGAGCCGCACCAACCGCACGAACGAACCATTAGCCCGATTTTCCCGGATTATTCCGACCGCCTCCGCACGGGATAATTCACCCCGCAACAGCCCATGGAATCAAGGAGAATCACTATATCCCGGCGTATACCGACGCCATTTCATGTTTTCGGGATGCGGGTCAACCTGATGAAGCACTACCAACCACCACTCACCGGACAAGGCATCCCGGATCATCCTCGACCATCGTTACGTCAATGACGAACTGATCTGCATCTGGAGTATCCTCACCCCAGACGCAGCAGTTCGTTCGACACCCCAGGTCGCCTCACGGGACAAGCCCACCTTTCCCGCCAGGTGGACCTTCGTATCGATCGAATCGGCGTCGCGGGTTCTCGTATTGGAGGGATACACCATGGAGCAATCGATCGACCGTTCGCCACAACTCCCCCACCTCCCGTCTTCACGTCGCTCGTTCATTGCCGGGGCCATGGCAATGGGGCTCTCGGCCGCCGCGGCAACCCGCCTGGCCGATGTCGCCGCCCAGGAGGCATCCCCAGCCAGTGGCGCCGAAGTCGACTTCAATGCCCTGGGCGATGACCAGGTCACCGGCACCTTCCCGCTCACCGACGAAAAGGTCACCTTGCGTGTCCTGATTCCATCCAACGCCGATGTCGGCAGCTTCGAGTACGAGGACAACGAGTTCACCCGCTGGTACGAAGACAAGACCAACGTTCACGTCGAATGGAGCATCGTCGCCGCCGACGAAGCCCAAACCGGTCTCAACGTGCGTCTGGTCGGTGGGGACTACGGCGATGTCATCATGAGCTTCAACCCAACCCCGGCCGTGCAGCAGCTCTACGGCGGCCTGGGCACGTTCATCCCGCTCAACGACCTGATCGACGAACACGCCGTCGAGTTCGCCCGCGTGGTCGAGCAATATCCCCTCTCGCTCGACGTGATCACCGCCACCGATGGCAACATCTATTCCCTGCCCTACGTCAACGACTGTTTTCACTGCGCGCAGGACCGCAAATTCTTCATCTACCAACCGTGGCTGGACGCCCTCGGACTGGAGATGCCCACCACCACCGAGGATCTCTACAACGTGCTGGTCGCCTTCCGCGATGGTGATCCAAACGGCGACGGCGAATCCGTCTACCCGTTGGCCACCTGCATCAACTCGTGGAACAACGAACTCGACCTGACCCTGATGAACTCGTTCGTCTTCAATCCCGGCGAGCCATACCTCTTCAACCAGGACGGCACGGTCACCGCCGCCTATGCCACCGACGGCTGGAAGGAGGGCACGAAATACATGGCCCGCCTCTTCGCCGAAGGATTGATCGATCCCGAGTCGTTCACGCAAACCGCGGACCAGCTGATCGCCAAAACCAGCGGCGACGGACCAAACCGGGTCGGCGCGGCGGTTGGCGGATCGTGGGGTGTCTTCGTCGACTGGCAACCCAACGACCCCTCTGCCCGGTGGGCCGATTTCGTGCTGGCACCGCCATTCGAAGGGCCGGAAGGCGTCCGGATCTCTCCCTACAACCCATACCTGCCCTACGCGACGGGCAACTTCATCATCACCGACCAGTGTGAAGATCCTGCCCTCGCCTTCCGCTGGGCCGATGGCCTCTACGACCTCGAAACGACGATGCGCAACGTGCAGGGCTCACTGGATACGAGCTGGCGTTGGGCCACCGAGGGTGAGGAAGGCATCGACGGTGAACAGGCGATCTGGGCCGGCATTCCGGGCGACCCGAACCAGACCGGACCCAAGTCCGAGGGCTGGATCCAGACCGGACCGAGCTTCCGCTCCAGCCGGGTTCGCTTCGGCGAAAAACTCGCCGACCCCGACTTGCGCTCCACCAATCTGGACGTGATCACCCAGGAAGTGCTGGAAGCCTATCGCCAGCCCGCCGACATGTGGCTGCCACCGATGTTCTTCAACGAAGACCAGGTGATGGTCGTGGCGGAAGCCACCACCACCATCGTGCCGTTCGTGCAGGAACAGCTTGCCCGCTGGATTACCGGCCAGGGTGACGTTGACGCCGAGTGGGATTCGTATCTGGACCAGCTCGAGGCGATGGGACTGAGCCAGTACCTGGAGATCCACCAGACCACGTTCGATCGCCAGCAGGAAGCAGGTTCCTGACCTCAGGCTCCGCCCCACCGCATTGCCAACGACGCGAGTCACCACGCCCCTGGTGGCTCGCGCGGGCTCACCCGCATCCTGGCCCCCGCGACCGATGACAGGTTTCCTCCCTCGGGGGTCCGGGACTCCTGGTGCCAGCGCCTGGGCACGAACGATTCGCAGCCGCGAGCCAGTCCCATCTCCGGGTCTTGACACTCGTTGCAGCGGCTGACTATGATTCGCCGAGTTGTATACAGAAAACGAAATGGCTGAGGTCGAGCAGCGCCGCTCGCCGTCGCAATCGCCATGCGAGGCCACCCTACCTTCGCCCAGGCCGGTGTTGCCCACAGGAGCTGCGCATGTCCCAGAATTTCATCAACGAACGTGGCTCCGACCGCGCGTTCACCATCTTCAACTACATCGTGCTCACGCTCTTCCTCATCGCGGTGGCCTACCCGCTCATCTACGTCTTCAGCGCCTCGATGAGCGACCCGCGCTCGGTCATCTCCGGCAAGATGTGGCTCTGGCCCGTCGACATCACCTTCGATGGCTACCGGGCCGTCTTCCGCAACAGCCGCATCGTCACGGGCTTCCAGAACTCGCTCTTCTACACCGTGGCCGGCACGTTCATCAGCGTGACCCTCACCATCCTTGCGGCCTACCCACTCTCTCGCAAGGACCTCGCCGGCCGCAACTTCATCATGTTTCTCTTCGTGTTCACCCTGCTGTTCGGCGGCGGTCTCATCCCCACCTACCTCGTCGTCCGCGAAGTCGGCATGCTGAACACCCGCTGGGCGCTGATCATTCCGGCCGCGCTCTCGGTCTACAACATGATCATCACCCGCACCTTCTTCCAGTCCACGATTCCCGACGAACTACTCGAAGCCGCCCAGCTCGACGGCTGCAGCGACTTCCGCTTCGTGAAGGACGTCGTGATCCCGCTCTCCGGCCCCATCATCGCGGTCAACGCGCTGTTCTACGCCGTGGGCCAGTGGAACCAGTACTTCAATGCCCTCATCTACCTCACCAATCCCAGCCTGTTCCCGCTGCAGCTGATCCTGCGTGAAATCCTCGTCCAGAACCAGGTCGACTTCTCGCAGATCTCCGACGTCAACCAACTCATGGCCCGGCAACAACTGCAGGACCTGCTGAAGTACTCGCTCATCGTGGTCGCCAGTGCTCCGGTGCTGATCATTTACCCGTTCGTTCAGAAACACTTCGTGCGTGGCGTCCTGATCGGATCGCTCAAGGGCTGATTGGCCCCGCCTCTCGTCCCGCGATTCGCCCGAAAGGAACTCCACAACATGGACCAACTCGACATTCAGCCAACCGCCACTGCCCAACCACCGATTCCCGTCTCCGGCCTGCGGGCCCGCCCCGGTCGCCTGGCCCGGTTCGGACAAACCCTGAAGCACAACTGGCAGCTCTACGCCATGCTCTTCCTGCCGATGCTGTGGCTGGCCGTGTTTGCCTACATCCCCATGTGGGGCGCCCAGATCGCCTTCCGCAACTACGTACCGGCGGGCGGCTTTGCCGGCATCTCCAGCGCCGATTGGGTTGGCTTCGACCACTTCGTGCGCTTCTTCAACTCCTACAATTTCTGGCCGATCATGCGCAACACGATCGTGCTGAACGTCTACTCACTGCTGGCGGGCTTCCCGCTGCCAATCATCCTGGCGCTGGCGCTCAACTACGCGGCCTCCAAATGGTTCCGCAAAACGGTCCAGATGGTCTCCTACGCGCCGTACTTCATTTCGCTGGTGGTGATGGTCGGCATCCTCTTCCAGATCCTGGCCGTCAACGGCCTGATCAACCAGTTCCTGGGTCTCTTCGGCGTCGACTCGGTGCCGTTCATGGCCCGGCCGGAATACTTCAAGTCGATCTACGTCTGGTCCGGTGTCTGGCAGACGGTTGGTTTCAGCTGCATCATCTATCTCGCCGCGCTGGCCGGAATCGACCCCACCCTGCACGAAGCCGCGATTCTCGATGGGGCGAACAAGATTCAGCGCATGCGGGACATCGACCTGCCGGGCATCCTGCCGGTGGCGATCATCCTGCTGATCCTCAACATGGGCACCCTGCTCTCCACCGGCTTCGAGAAGATCATCCTCATGCAGAACTCCCTCAACCGGAGCACCTCGGAGGTGATCGACTCCTACGTCTACTGGGTGGGCCTGGGCTCCGACCTCCCGCAATTTGCCTATGCGGCTGCCATTGGGCTCTTCAAATCGGTCATCGGGCTGATCCTGCTCTACAGCGTCAACCTGATCTCGCGCCGCCTGCAGGGGTCCAGCCTCTGGTAGCACCGCGCCAACGGCACAGCCTCGCCCCGAGCTAAGGTCGTCCCAATCCGAGGCCACCACCACTGGCTGCCCTTGGCCCAATCGGGCATCCCGCACTACACTGCCAGCACGACCTGCAAGGCGCGTTCGCTCCGTGTTTTCCGCAACACGCGTCGCCGTCAGGCAGACCCGGATATCACCCAGGCCCTTGCACGCGGGAATCACCATGAGTTCGCAGCAGCTGGTCGGCCTCCTCAATCAGGGAATCGCCGCGTACCACAACAAGCAGATGGACGACGCGCGTCGCAACTTTGCCGATGCGATCCTTGCCGACCCCGGCAACGAACTCGCCTGGATCTGGTTTGCGACCGTTACCAGCGATCGGCATGAGCAGCGCTATTGCATCGACCGTGCGCTCAGCATCAATCCCGAAAGCGCGGCCCGCAGCCGGATGGATTCGCTGCAACATGCCAGGCCCACGGTGCCGCCTGAACTGGTACCGGTCCACCGCCCGGAGTTGCCGCCAGACTTGCAGGAGGTCGAGCCGTCCCCCCGGTTGCCGCTATCACTTTCAACCCGCCGGCGACGACCGATCTCAACGGCCCAGCCCGCCAGCGGTGATGTCGCCCCGCCAGCATCACCCTCTTTTGCCGAGCGATTGCACCTCAACAAGCTCCAGTGGTTCATCCTGAGCCTGCTGCCGATCCTCGCCGCGGGGGTCATCGCCGCCGGGCTGTGGTACACCACGCCAGTCCCGTTCACCATCGCCATCGTGGCGCCACTCACCGGTCCGGAAGCCGAGATCGGCGAGGAACAGGTGCAGGCTGCGCAGCTGGCTGTCGATGAGATCAACGATCAGGGCGGCATCAACGGCAATCCGGTGGAACTACTGGTGCTTGACGATGGCAACGACCCGGACACTGCCATGCGCCAGGCGCAGGAGTTGAGCCAGAACGACCGGATCCTGTTCGTCATTGGCCACTACGACGGTGATGCAACGAATCTGGCCAGCGCCGTCTATGAGGAAGCAGGCATTCCGGCAATCAATGCCTCGGAAGCAACGAATGCGATCGTGGGCGCCAACGGCAGCGACTACTATTTCAGTGTGGTGCTGCCCAGCGCCAACCAGGGCCAGTTCATGGCGGGGTATGCCCGCGATGCCCTGGACGCCGATCGCGCCAGCATCATCTACGGGCCCGGCGACTACGGCGTCACCGTGGCGGACAATTTCGAATCCACCTTCACCAAAATGGGTGGCACCATCGTCCAACGCTGGGATATCAGCAACACCGACCAGGCAGCGTCAATCGACGAGCTGGTCCAGCAGCTCGGTGCCCTCGACGATCCCGGTCTGGTCGTGCTGGCGTTGGAACCCCAGGAAGCGCGTGACTTGCTGATTGCCGCCAGGCACCAGGAACTCGACATCCAGTGGTTTGGCGCGCCATCGTTGGGCTTCGACAAGTTTCCGAGGCTCTTCGCCAACGAACCGGAAGAGATCGGCACCCCCGGATACTTCACCAACGGCATGCTGGCCGCCTCTCCATTGATCTACGACAGCATCGGTGGCCCGGTCATGGAATTCTCGGCCAACTACCGTGATCGCTACGACGTCTCGCCCAGCTGGTTTGGGGAACGAGTCTACGAGGCAGTGACGATTGGCACGACCGCCATCGACCGGGCCAACCTCACCCCAACGGATGACATCACCGAACTCCGCAAGCGGTTCACCGAGCAACTGGCGGCGATCGGCAGCAGCGATGATGCCGTCGAAGGATTGTCCTCGCCACTGTTCTTCAATCCCGAACACTACACGCCCCGCTCGATGTCGATCGGACATTTCATAGACGGGGGCCTGCGCAGCGAATCACTCCAGTATCGCCTGATCACTGATCTGGACGACCCCAGCCTGGCCGCCGATGACGCCGCCGGACTCATCATGACGTTGCCGGACGGGGTGTTCCGCCAGTATCAGGTGGTGTACACCGGAATCGACATCAACAACGTGTCCGACCTCGACACCACGGACCAGACGTTCCAGGCCGACTTCTTCATCTGGATGCGCTACCAGGGCGATATCGCCGCGACCGACATTACCTTCGCCAACGCGACCGACCCGACCCTGGCGCTCGGCACCCCGCTGGAGAAGCTCACGGTGGGCGACGAGACCTACGTGATGTATCGCGTGCAGGGTGAATTCTCCCAACCGATGGACTTCCGGAACTATCCCTGGGACGAGCACGTGCTACGGATCGGTTTCAGCAATACCATGCTGTCGGACGACGATCTCATCTACGTGGCAGATGCCGACACACTGGAGCGGTCCCAGGAAGAACGGCTCCTGAGTGGGGTCGACCAGTCCCGCCAGTTCAACAAGGTGTCCAGCTGGAATGCAGAGTCGGTCTGGTACTCGCAGGAACCGCAAGTCACCCGCTCGGTGACGCAGAATCCCGACACCAGTTCCCCCGGCTACGAAGCTCACTCCGAGTTCCAGGTGGACATTACCTACAGCAGAACGGTCGGCAGCTTCCTGGTGAAGGAACTGGTGCCGCTGGCCCTGCTCTCACTCGTGCTCTACATCACCCTGTTCTTCCCGATCGACCAGACGACATCACGCACGGGATTTGCCATCACCTGCATCCTGACCTGTTCGGTGCTGCTGCAGGGAATCGCCAATCGCCTGCCATCGGTGGGGTACACGGTGGTGATCGAATGGTGGTTCTACGTGTTCATCATCATGTCGGCTGCCTTGATCCTGCTGGGAATCGTGATCGACCACTATCAGAAGGCGAAACGACCCGGCACGGTGCGCCAACTGGTGGTCAGCGCGCGAATTGCCTACCCATTCATCATCATCGGCATGGCGGCGGTCTATTACGTTCGCTTCGGCCTCTCGTAAGCACCGCTCGCGGCGATCAGGTGAGCTTGCCGCGAGCGAGGGTTGGCCAGATGGCGACGATCTTGCCGTCGCGCGCGGCGTAGATCTGCTCGTGCAGGTGCACGGCCTGGTCGCTGTAGCCGATTCGCAGCATCAGCGTGTCGCCAACCTGCACGGTGGTGTTCGGCGCGGAGAGGCGGATGTTGCCATGTTCCGCCGAGAGGGAAAGCCCCTCGACATGATCGATCCCCACAACCTCTGGCAACGTACCAGAGGGATCGATCGTTTTGCGTCCAGCATCGAACAGGATGCGATCGGGGGCAGGACGACTGGTCACCGTCACCTTGACGAAGAGCGCTGGCTCAACCGGAACATCGAGCTGCCGGTAGAACGCGTCGCCAAAGATTCCACCACCCGCCTGGATTTCGGTCACCCCGGGCAGCTGCCGGGTGGTGACCATGGTGCCGGTTCCTCCGCAAGAGACGATGTCGACCGGAATGCCTGCGGCGCGGATGGCATCAGCCGTTTCCAGCAACAGACCGACAGCAGTTCTCACCGCCCCGGCCCGTTCCTCACCATCCTCGATCGTGAGGACGTGGCCCTCCCAGGTCATCAGGCCGGCAAACCGGAGGTTCGGCAGTTTGACCAGTTCCTGCGCCAGCTCCACCGCCGGCTGGCCAGGCGCGACCCCGCCCCGCTTCATGCCGGTATCGACTTCGATCAACACTCGCGGCTGTGATCCAGCCGTGACAGCGGCATCGCTGAGGAACCGGGCGCCTGCCACGCTGTCCACTGCCGACATGATGTCGATCTCGGTCGCCAGTTCGGCCAATCGCCGCGCTTTGACCGGCCCAACCACCTGATTGGCGATCAGGATGTCGCGAATCCCACTCGCGGCGTAGACCTCGGCTTCGGACAACTTGGCGCAGGTGATGCCGATTGCCCCAGCCGCCAGCAGTCGATGCGCAACCGCCGGGGACTTGTGCGCCTTGGCGTGTGGGCGCCAGTTGACCTTGTGTTCGGCCAGCAAGCCAGTGAGGACCGCGATGTTCGCATCAAGCGCATCGAGATCAACGATCAGGGCCGGAGTATCCAGCGCTTCGACAGGGGTTCCGATCAGAGTGGTCAGGGACACGGGCTACTCCAGGAGCGAGGCTCGCGCCTCCACGACAGGTTGGGCGGATTGTACCGACGGACACGCTACTCCGAAAGACCCTGGGCGGAACCAGCGGGATTCTGGTTTCCGCCAGCCTCGCTGGTGGCCTCCCTGCCGCCGCTCAGGTGCGACGCAACATGGTGGCAACCCCGGTGGCCGTGAGGCAGATACCCGCCAGCATCCAGACGGTGATTGTCTCGCCGAACAGAATCCAGGCCATGACGGCCGTGACCCCCGGCGTGAGATACATCAGGCTGGCGACCCGCGTGGCGGCTCCCCTGCGGATGAGGATAAAGAGCAGCGTGGTTGCACCCAGGGACAGTGCGAGGATGGACCAGAGGATGGCACCAACCAATGGGACAGTCCACTCGATCTCGCGCGTCTCCGTGAGGAACGCCACCGGCACGACGAAGCAGAGCGCGGCGGCGAACTGGATGACGCTGCCAGCCCGGAGATCGAACTGTGGCGTAAACCGTTTCTGGTAGAGCGTACCGGCCGTGATCGCCAGCAACGCACCGGTTGCCGCCACGATGCTGAACAGGGAGAGGCCGCTGAAGCTGAGTCGCTCGGCGACGACCAGCGCCACTCCACCAAATCCCAGCACCAGCCCCATCCACTGGCGGCCGGTGACGCGTTCACTGACGAACGCACCGAGCAGGGCGGTCAGGACCGGTTGCAGCCCGACGATCAGCGCTGCCAACCCCGCGCCCATGCCGTGCCGGATCGCCTCGAATACGCCCAGCAGATAGCCTCCCTGCAAAAGCAGCCCGGCGACGGCCAGGTGCAGCACTTGCCGGCGCGGTGGAAACGGCACTCGCAGCAGAAGGACGGCCGGCACCATCAACAGGAGGACACCAGCGAACCGCATGGTCAGAAAGGTGGCCGGCTCGGTATAGGGCATGCCGTAGCGGGCCCCAATGAAGCCGGTGCTCCAGATGAACACGAAGATCGGCGCGGCCAGGGAGGCAAGGTCGCCGGAGGAGAGGCGTTTCACAGGCGACAGGTGTCCTCGCATGATGAGGCCGCTGAAGAATGGACGGGCAAATGCGCCCGATGGAGACAAGCAGCGCCGGGCACGATGTTGGTGGCATCGTACCCGGTTCGCGACTCATTGGGTGCGGTATCTATCTCATTGCCGTCAGCGCGCTGAATGCTCCAGTCCACGAGAGAAGACCGCCTTCAGGCTGGGCTTCTGACCGTACTGCAGCACTCCCACCCGGTAGATGCGAGCAGCGATGACGATGGCGCCGAGGGTGGTCAGGGCAAGCACGATGACACTGAGGGCGAGTTCCCACGCCGCGGGATCGCCGACGATGACGCGCGAAACCATGATGAATGGCGAGGTCAGCGGGAAGATGGAGAGAATCTGGGAGATCAGGCTATCCGGCATCCACATCGTGATGAAGGCCGCGATATAGCCCACCATGCTGATGGTCTGCATCGGCGCCACTGCCTGGCTGACTTCTTCCTGGCGGCTCACCAGCGAACCAAGGGCCGCATACATGGCAGCGTAGAGAGTGAAGCCCAGCAGGAAATAGACCAGGAACCAGCCAACCGCTTCGACGGACACGCCGCTGAAGTTCAGGTCGGGCAGGGAATCGGTGGAGATGTCGAACGCCCGGGCAATCGGCCGCTGCAGCGAGAAGGCG
The DNA here is from genome assembly GCA_964574825.1 of uncultured Sphaerobacteraceae bacterium. GTDB lineage: Bacteria > Chloroflexota > Chloroflexia > Thermomicrobiales > UBA6265 > JACCYX01. Next base: position 11,766 of record CAZNQC010000007.1, read on the forward strand.
ATTCCGCCAGCGAGCAGCATCGGGAGCATCTGGAGCAGGCCAGCGGCGCCAATACCGAGCACCTTGCCCGCCAGCAGGTCACGTGGCGTTGCCGCGTTGATCATGATCTCCATGATCCGGGTGCTCTTCTCTTCCACCACACCCTGGGCCACCCAGTTGCCATAGAGCATGATGGCCATGAACATCAGGATGGTGAAGAAGTAGGCCAGGGCAACCTCGATGCCGCCAATCTCGTCTCCGTCGCCACTGGCATCATCAGCCGCCGCCTCAAGGGTGTAGGCAGGCGGGGCAACGGCCGCTTCAAAGGTAGCTTCGTCGATGCCACTCTGGGCCAGCCGGTCCTCCAGCGTCAGCGCGGCGATACCGGCGTAAATCTGCTGCGAGAGGGCGTTACTTTCACCACCGTCGTTGAGATAGGTGAAGGCCAGGTCTCCGTCATCCCCACGGGTGGCAATCAGTGCGGCATCGGCGTCACCATCGCGGACCGCCTGGACGGCCTCGTCCACGGTGCCGTCTGACGTGACAAACTCGACCCGGTTGGCAGAATCGTCACTGCTGGCAACATACGGCTGAAGCTGGGTGGCAAGATCGGTGCCATCGGCATTGACGACCAGAACCGTCGAGGTCGAAGGACCGTCGTCACTGAACGCCGCAATGATCACGGGCAGACAGGCGACGACAACGATCACCAGCACCTGGAACAACATGGTCAGCCGGTAGCTGCGTTGGCGCAGACGAGTGAACAACTCGCGCCGGGCGACCAGCAGAATGCGTTGGAAATCCATCGATCAGGCCCCTTCCGCCGCGACGATCGGCTCTGCGGCGCTGGATGACCCTCGCACCAGGTCCAGGAAGACATCGTTAAGCGACGGATAGTTGATATCGAACTGGGTCACGATGAGGTTGCGTCTGACGGCTTCGACCAGCAGGGCCTGGGCCGCGGCGGCGTCAGGCACGCGCAGTTCGGCACCATCCTCGCGTTGGCGTTCGATCGTGACACCCGGAATGCCGCCAGCCCAGTCGAGCGTTTCATCGCCGGCAAGAGCCATCCGCACCACCTGGCGATCCATGCTCCGGCGCACATCGAGCACCTCGCCGGAAATGAGCACCTTGCCGCGATTGATGATCACCACGTCGTGACAGAGTTCCTGGGCATCGTCGAGTTGGTGCGTGGAGAAAATGAGTGTCTTGCCCCGATCGCGCATCTCGAGGAACGCCTGCTTCATCTGGTCAGCATTGACTGGGTCCAGGCCACTGAAGGGTTCGTCGAGAATCAGGATGTCCGGATCGTGGATGATGGCGGCCAGGAACTGGATTTTCTGCTGGTTGCCCTTGCTGAGTTGGTCGATCTGCTTGTGGCGGTTCTCGGTGATGTTGAGGCGTTCGAGCCATTCATCGAGTGTCGCACGCGCCTGGTCCAGGTCGGCACCGTAAAGCTGCGCCAGGAACAGTAACTGGTCCTCGACCTCCATCTTGGGATAGAGACCCCGTTCTTCGGGCAGATACCCGAACCGGTTTCGAGGAATCTCTGCCGTTGGCGTGTCATTCCAGGTGATGGTGCCGGAGTCGGGCCGGATGATATCGAGGATCATCCGCATCGTGGTCGTCTTGCCGGCCCCGTTGGTGCCGAGGAAACCAAAGATGCGCCCTGGAGTCACCGTGAAACTGATGTCGTCCACGGCCGTGAATGCCCCAAACGACTTGCTGATCTGGTGTATGTTGAGTCCCATCGTCCCGCCTTGATTGCTCCGCGATCGGGCAGCTGCCCTGCCAGTGGGCCGTGCTCAGTGTACCGAACCTGCCGCCTTCACCCGGCGGTACCCATTACGAACCTGGCAGCGATCCGCCTCAATTCATGAAAAGGACCGTGGATTCCGATGTCGCGATCAACCATTCCCTATGGTGCCTGGCCCTCTCCCATTACCCCAACAATGCTCACCGCAAGCGCTCCAGCCATTCGGGAAGCCGGAACGTGGAATGATGCGATCTGCTGGGTGGAATCCCGCCCCCAGGAAAAGGGTCGCTACGTGCTGGTGATGCAGACCAGTGACGGACCGATCGACCTGACGCCGGAGCCGTTCTCCGTGCGCAACCGCGTGCATGAGTATGGCGGCGGCGCCTGGACTGCTGCCGGAGAGGTCGTCATCTTCTCCAACTTCGCCGACAACCGGCTCTATCGCATCGAAGGGCCGGGCATAGCACCCCGGCCGATCACCCCGGAGAGTGCCTGGCGCTTTGCCGACTTGCAGGCTGATGTCGCCAACGGTCGCCTGTTCGCCGTGCGGGAAGACCATGGCGTCGACGGCCGCGAACCGGAGAACACGCTGGTCGTCCTCAGTCTGGGGGGGCCGAACGACGATGGCGGCCAGGTGATCGCCAGTGGCACCGACTTTGTTTCCTCGCCTCGCCTGACGAGTGACGGAAAGCGCCTGTCGTGGCTGACCTGGAACCATCCAGCCATGCCGTGGGACGACACCCTGCTCTGGGTGGCCGATGTCCAGCCCGATGGCACGCTCGATCACGCGCAGACGGTCGCCGGTGGGCCGGGGGTGTCAGCCATCCTGCAGGACTGGGATGCCCAGGGGCGGTTGATTTACGTCTCCGACGAGTCCGGATGGTGGAACCTCTACCGGCATGACGGGACCGAAGTAACACAGCTCACCAACGGCGAAGCCGAACACGGTGTGCCGCTCTGGAACTTCGGTGTCTCCACCTGGGCAGAACTGTCCGATGGCACGATAGCGGCAGCGTTCACGGCCGACGGCAACTGGTACCTTCAGACGATTGCGCCCGACGGCGAGATTGACCAGCTGGAGGAGGTGTTCACGTCCATCAGCGACGTCCATGCCCTGCCCAATGGCACCAGCGTAATGGCCAAGGTCGGCACCGGCATGGAGATGCCAAAGTTGGTCGAGATCGATCCCGGGACCGGGTCCCAGGCCCCGCTTGTCGAGCACGACTCGATCGACCTTGATCCCGGTTACGTGTCAGTTGCCCAACCTGTCGCCTGGCCAACCCCGGATGGGCAGGTGGCCCATGGGTTCTTCTACGCGCCAACCAATCAGGACGTGACCCCTCCCGCAGATGCGTTGCCACCGCTGGTGGTGATCAGCCACGGCGGCCCGACAGGTTCCACCACGGCCACGTTCAGCCTGTCACACCAGTTCTGGACGAGCCGGGGCTTCGCCATCCTGGATGTGAATTATGGCGGAAGCACTGGCTACGGACGCGCCTATCGGGAGCGGCTGAAGGGCGCCTGGGGCATCGTGGATGTGGACGACTGTGTGAGCGGGGCGCAGTACCTGGCGAGTGAGAAGCTGGTCGATCCCAGGCGGCTCATCATCCGGGGCGGCAGCGCCGGGGGGTTCACGACCCTGGCTGCGCTCGCGTTCCGCGACGCGTTTGCCGCCGGGGTGAGCTATTACGGAGTGGGTGATCTCGAAGCCCTGGCGCTGGACACCCACAAGTTCGAGTCTCGCTACCTCGATGGCCTCGTGGGACCGTATCCCGAGGCCGTGGAGATCTATCACGAGCGGTCGGCGATTCACCATGTCGATCGGCTTTCCAGCCCGATGATTCTGCTGCAGGGGCTCGACGACAAGGTGGTTCCGCCCGCCCAGGCGACGCAGATGGCCGATGCCGTGCGTACCCAGGGGTTGCCCGTGGCGCTTGTGATGTACGAGGGCGAAGGTCACGGCTTCCGCATGGCCGAAACGATCGAGCATAGCATGCTCGCGGAACTCTCGTTCCTGGGGCAGGTCTTTGGCTTCGAACCGGCCGGAGACGTGCCGGTGTTGCCCATCGACAATCTGGAATCCTGAAGATCATTGGCCAAAGAGGATCGCGCCCGGCAGAACCGCGTTGGTTCCGCTGGGCGCGATTGGTTTCCGACGATCTCGGGCCACGGTCAGGCGATGACGCCCTTCCTGGCGTTTGGCAGTTCACCGTCGTCGTCTTTCGCGGCGGCGGGTGCGTCGCCCCCCATCAGACCGCCGATCAGGCTATCGATGCCACCGGCATTGCCGACAACTTTCTCCATGCCGTTGCCGGCAATCCCGGCGATCACCGACTTCACCAGCGGGTTGTTGATCAGGTCACCCAGATCCATGCCACCACCGCCGCCGGCGGCCGCCTGGTTCGACGATCCGCCACCACCGAGCAAGCCGCCCAGCATGCCGCCGATGTCCAGTCCACCAGCAGCCTGGCTGGACGAACCACCGCCCCCACCGCCCAGCAGTCCACCAAGCAGATCACCGACATCGAGGCCGCCAGCCGACGCCTGCTGCTGCGAGGAACCTCCTCCACCGCCCAGCAGTCCACCCAGCAAGCCACCGACATCAAGGCCACCGGCCGCCTGCTGTGACGATCCCCCACCACCGAGCAGGCCGCCCAGCAAACCGCCCAGATCCAGTCCACCAGCCTGGGCTCCGCCCCCGCCGCCAAGCAGCCCACCGAGCAGCCCCGCGATGCCGCCACCACCGGTGGAGGTTGCGCGCGCCAGCGACCGCACATCCGCGACATCCACGTCCGGACTGATCTGGCCAGCATCCTGCAGGAGCTTGCCAAACTGAATCCGCTGGTCCTCCGGCAACTTGTCCAGTTCCTTCTCGGTCGCCTCATCCAGTTCTTCGGGAGAGAGCTTTGACGCCACTACCCCGAACCGGGCCAGGGCCTGAGGACCGGTCAGGTCGTCCGAGTCGCCCTGCTCAATTCGCCGGACGAGCTTCGCCGCAGCCTCGATCTTGGCACGATTGGCTTCGTCGTTAACGATCTTGCCGCCCTTGAGTCCGCCCACGGTTCCCTCCTCGGTTTTCGTCTGCGCCTGTATCTGCGCAAGGTGTGATTGCCCGCATATTGTAGTGCCGCCACAACCCATCGTGTTCCAGCACAACCAGCATTGGCAGTTGCGACGTTCCGCATCGCGGTCGCCAACGGCCTGGCAGCGCGACTCGGCACATGCCGAACCTGCCAGGCGGCTGCTCAGACAGGGAGTCCAGGGCGCCCGGACGGGGCCGCCAATCGCGCAGGATCGTCTGCCGGCCGGGCCCGCCGGCGGCGACGGCCTTGCCAGGCGGCATTCACATAGGTGCCAAAGAGAATGATGTGGGCCAGGATGACGAGCGACAGCACCAGCAAGGAGACAAACCCGAGAATCTGGCCATACCGGTTTCCACCCCCAATCAGCCGGATGTAGAGTGGGAAGATCTGGGTCACCGCCAGGAAGAGCACCGCGCCAATCAGCGTGCCCGGCCAGACATCCCCGATGCGTTGACCGGCATTGGGCACGATGCGATACAGGGAGAGGAACATCAGCACGGCCGTGCCGAGGCCAGTGGCATAGCCAAGCAGTTGCGCCTGACGGCTGACCAGCAGCCATTGGTCGACATTTCCCGGCAGGTCGTGACTGGCGAGGAACGTCGGGATGATGGATGCCAACGACGCGGTCAGGAAGAGCAGCGAAAAGATCAGCAACATGAGAAACCCACGCCGCTTCTCGGCCAGATACCCGGTCGGCCGCGCACCGTAAATCCGGTTCATGTTCCGCCCGAGACAACTGACGAATCCCGTTCCGACCCAGACGAGGGCAATGAACGACAGGACTCCGATCCAGCCGCTGTTCTGACGGGCGGTGATTGCCGCCGTGAACGCATCGTCCGCCGTGCGGCCGGGGACGAGTCGCTCCACCGCCTGGCGAGCCTGGTCCAGCACGGTGTCGCTCCGCAGGAACAACCCGGCGATTGCCACCAGCAGCAGCAGCATCGGCACCAGCGCCACGAGCAGGTTGTAGGCCACGGCAGCCGACATGTCCGGTGCGTTGAGCGAGGTGTATCCCCGATGCATCCACCGCGCGATATGCCAGGGCCACGCCCACCAGCGCACCCGCTGGTGGGCGACCTGATTGGCGTCGCGGCGGACGATGGGGGGATCGGGTGCCAGGGGCTCTCGACGAGGCTGCGCCGAGTTGATGGCAATCATGCCGCACCTCCCCATGGCCTGCGCCGCCACATTCGCCGGAGCAATCCGGCCTTTGCGGGCGGCTCGTCATCGTCCGGCGGGGTCACCGGGGCACGCTCACGCAGGGCGCCGAAGAGACTCCAGCTTTCGACCACCATGCCATGGGCGAAGCGGAACGTCTCGACTCCATCGGCAATCACCGGCTCGTTGGCGGGCGGGATACCTGCATAGGGCGCGACCTGCGTGCCTTCCAGCGTTACCCGGGCCATCACCGAATCATGGTCGGCCATGATGTCACGCACCGATACCTTGCCGTCGGGGAAGGCTGAACGGAAGGCGGCAATGTTCTGGCGCAACCCTTCGATTCCACCAGGTGCATCCAGTGGCGCCGAGTTGTCCACGAAATCCGGGGCGATGATCAGATCCAGTTGGTCGACCCGGCCGGATTCGAAGAGGTGATAGTAGTCGCGCACGAGTCCCATCCGGGTCCCGGCATCGCGCCCACCAATCAGGTCGGAGCCAACCCAGGCGGCAACCAGTCCCACCACCCCGGCGATGCCGAGCCGGCCAAGGTTCTCGTCAAACTTGGCGTCGGCGTCGCGAACCACCGTCGCCTCAGGAATGCCCACCACCACGTAGTTAACGCGGGTGGTGCCGTCGATGCCTGGCGACCAGGCCGAATCAACGGCGTAGACGTACTTCGCGCCCAGCGCGTCGACGAGTTCGGCCGGGCCATTGGTCTCTTCCTGCAACAGCGAGATGTCGCCCGCAACCGGTGTGCCCATTACCGCCAACTCGGTCATCGCCGCCGAGTCGTTCGGATAGTGCTGCAGCGTTTCGCCCTTCCGGTCCACCACGGAAATGAATGCCCCGTCAGGGATGGGTGCGGCGGCGACAAACTGGTCGAGTGTCGAGATCTCCACCAGGGCCACCAGGGAACGCCCAGTGGCGCCCGGCTCGACCGGAATCGGCACGGCAAAATCCGCCAGCACGGTACCGCCCTCGTCCTGTCGCTGGTCACCACTCACGAATCGATCGAGCCGGAGAGACGCCGCGGCTGTCTCCAGGCTGGGTTCGACGAACGTGGCCGAGCCACGCGTTCCACTGCAGAGCACATCGCCATTGGCATCAACCACCGCCAACTGCTGGATGGTGGCGCCGTCGACCCGCACGTCATTGGCGATGGTGACGCCGTCCTCGGCAAGCCCACTCCCACCGTCGAGGATCCCGCCCAGCAAACTGTTGCAGGCCCCGGTGACGTCGCCCTGGAGGTCCGGATTCAGCACCAGCGCGCCAAGAACGGAGCCAATCTGGGAGGTGACAGCCTGCTGGTCGGCCGCAACCAGGCGCGCGATGCGGGTGACTTCATCCCGGCCATATTCAAGCGCGTCAATCCGCTCCTGGCGAGCGGTGAGGTAAAGCAGGATCAGGCTGGGCAGCAAGGCGAGCAAGACTAGCAGCACCAGGCGCAGGCGTAACCCACGCCAGATGGGCCATGACGCCATCGAGCGGAACCAGCGCGAAATGGCACTCATCGTTCCACTCGTCCTTCCCCCGGAGTCCCCTGGCCACTATCGAGCCAAACTGATGGGAGAAGCCTACTCGCTTCCTCGTCTGTGTGTCCGGCCACACTCGATCAGGCTCTTTCGACGAACCTCCTCAACCTCGCGGAACCGGCAACGTGTGATTGGGGAAGCAGAGATTCCAGATCCAGATCGAGAGCGACTCGGGATCGTCAGCCATGCCATCGTCCAGCCACTGGCGAATCATGCCGTTCAGGCCTTCGGCGGTGTAGCGAGCCCACAATCGCAACGGCGTCCCGGACGGAGACCGGTCGTATCCAAGACGCTCCCAGAGTGTGAGCAGTCCCTCGGCATGATGCTCGGCGAGATGGTCCGAGAATGAACCGTCACCGGACTGCGCCAGGAGACGGCCAAAGAGTTGCGGGCGCAACGCGATGGTCGAAAAGAGCGTGTCGTGCCAATCGGTGCGCGTCCGGTCAAGGTCGGGATGGGCCGAAGCCAGGAGTGCGTCGCCGCCGGCGGTGACATCCAGCACGAGTTCGGCAAATACGGCATCGCGCAAGGCATCCCGCCCGGGGAAATGGAGGTAGAAGGTCGAGCGATTGAGACCTGCTGCTTCCATCACCAGGTGAACGTCGATGGCGGCGATGTCGTGACCCTCGGCCAGGCTCAGATAGGCCTCCATGATCCGTCGCCGCGTTTTCAGCGAACGTGACGATTGAGCCGGTGAGCCATTACGAACAGGTTCGGGTGGATCGGCAGAGTGCTCGGTCATCGAAATCGCTTTCAAGCTCAGATGGCTCTCCGGGAATGCTGGAGGGAGATCGCTCTGGTGCTGGCAAGATGCTGACCATTGTCCACCCAGTGTCACGCCAGCGATTCCCTGCTGCCTGCCTTGACAGGTGGTACGCCAGGTGTACATTTGCCTGTGCGAGCTTTTTTTCTGACGGTTGGTTTGCGGACCAACCATCATTCAGGTCACATTTTCAGGTGAGAGGAACCCGGTATGTCCATGTCCAATGACGCATCGCAGGATGTCGTGCAATCGCTGCTGTCCCGCAAAAATGACCGGCGGACCGTGCTGACCGGAATGGCGGGATCGATTCTGGCTGCCACCGGTATGGTCGCGGCCGGTGCGCCCGTTTTTGCGCAGGACGCGTCCCCCGAAGCCGAAGCAGCAGTCGAGGAAGGTGAAGCCACTGTCCTGCCGATGATTCCGCCCGAAGTGGAGGAATTTGCCAACGACTGGCCGATGGCCCAACAGAATTACGCCGCGACTCGCATTGCCAGCGGCAGCACGATCGACTCGTCGAATGTGGCCGACCTGGGAGTGGCCTGGGAGTTGCCGCTCGACGCCAGTTCGGCATTCGGTGCCATCACCTCCAATCCGATCGTACTCGGCGATACGGTCTACGTGATCGACAACGAGGCGAACATCCAGTCGCTCGACCGCGCCACCGGTGAGGTCAAATGGCGCGTTGACAACAACGTCTCCACCTTCGGCCCGAATGGTGTGGCCGTCGGCTATGGGTTCCTGATCGGCGTGCTCGGCGACACGGCCGAAGTGCTGGCTCTGGACGCCGAAACCGGTGAGGAGCGTTGGCGATTCCAATTGGCAAACCACAACGCCCTTGGCATCACGATGGCACCGTTCATCTTCGACGGCTACGTGATCGTGTCCACCGAGCCGGGCGGCAACACCAAGGGCACCTACCAGGGTGGCGCGAATGGTGTCGTCTACTGTCTCGACATCCAGACCGGCATCACCCTCTGGAACTGGGATACGGTCGAGGATGACCTGTGGGGCAATTTCCGGGTCAACTCGGGCGGCGGCCTCTGGTATCCGCCATCCGTCGATGTCGAAACGGGCATCCTCTACATGGGCATCGGCAATGCCGCGCCGTTCATCTACTCCGAGCAGAATCCCAACGCTGCCAGCCGACCTGGACCGAACGACTACGCCAACTGCCTGGTCGCGCTCGATCCGAACCTCGGCCGCGTGCTCTGGTACCTCAACGTCAAGCCGGCTGATCTCTACGATCACGACAACCAGCAAACCCCGGTGCTGGCCACGGTGCAGCTTGGCGAATCCGATGCCGACCTTGTCTTCACTTCCGGCAAGCATGGTTTCGTGGCGGCAGTCTATCGGGAGAGCGGTCAGGAACTCTGGCGAATTCCTGTCGGTATCCACCAGGACAGCGGCCTGCTGACGCTGCCGTCGAATCCTGAGGATGCGCTGACCGTGTTCCCCGGCCTGCTGGGCGGCGTGGAGTCGCCACTGGCCTACAAGGACGGTGTGGTCTACGCCGCTGCCCTCAATTTCTCGGCGCCGTTCTACGGTGAGGGGTTCATCTACGACCCCGAGCGCAACTACAGCGAGGCAACCTCGAACCTGGTTGCGATCGACGCCTCCAATGGCCAGATCATCTGGGATACCGAAATCGGAGCCGGGATTGCCGGGCCGGGACCGGTGATATCCGGCGACTTGCTCTTCACCGGCACCCTGGACGGTATCGTCCGGGCCTTCAGCCTCGTGGATGGCAGCGAAGTCTGGTCGGTTCAGACCAGCGCCGGTGTCAACGCGCCATTCGCCGTCGCCGGTGACATGCTCTTCGTGCCAACCGGCACATTCATTTCCGCGTCCGCTGAATCACCGGAGGTGCTGCCGGGCTACTTCCCGGCGGTGATCGCCTTCCAGCTCGGTGCCGAGGGAACACCGACCCTGGCGGAAGCGGGAGAAGTTTCCACCCCGCCGGCAGAGGGTGAAGGTGGTGAGAACGAAGTCTTCGTGCGGGCATTCGACCTCGGCTTCGACCCGAACACCTTGGAGATTCCGGCCGACACCGACGTGACGATTACGCTGGTCAACGATGGCGCCCTGCAGCACGACTTCGCCATCGAAGGCACGGATTACGTGACCGATCTGCTGAACGGTGGCGATTCCACGTCAATGGTGATCAACCTTCCGGCGGGCGAATACGCCTACTTCTGTACGGTGACCGGACACCGTGAAGCAGGCATGGCTGGCACCCTGACGGTGGCCTGACCGAGCGGCCAGGTCGGACGTGAAAATGGGGGCGTGGCCAATCAGCCGCGCCCCCACCCATTTGGGCAGGTCGCCCCCTTACGATTCGTTCACTCCTCACCTACCTTACTTATCGGATTTTGGCATATCGACACAGTGTCGATATGTCGGATGCACAAGATGTCCAGAGGTGAATCGTTATGTCCAAGGAAACACCTGAACTTCCCGGCACGTATCGCGGCAGCCTGTCGATCGATCGCCGATCGCTGGTGGGCGGATCGGCCGCCATGCTGACAGTTGCCGGCCTCGCGGCAGCTGGCGCCCGGGCCTTCGCGCAGGACGCCACACCGGCCGCCGAAGGGAACACGGAACTCGCAACCGCGGGAACGCCGACCGCCAACTCCATTGGCTCCGACCGTTTCCCGACCCGCACCGAACTCGGCCCGGCGATTCCGCCCGAGTACACGGACGCCGAAACCAACTGGCCATCGCAGAACGGTGACCTGCAGTCGACTCGCCAGGCCTTTGGTTCGGGTATCTCCAGCGAATCCATCGGTGAGCTGGGAACGGCCTGGTCATACCCGGTGACCATCAACGCTGCCTACGGCGCGCTGGTTGCCGCGCCAACCATTGTTGGCAACACCCTGTTCCAGCAGGATGCGTTGAGCAACATCTACGCAATCGATCTGGAGACTGGTGAGTCGACCTGGACGATCGAGCACAACGAGCCAGTCCCCTCGGGCGGCCCGAACGGCACCGCGGCGGGCTACGGCTATCTCGTCTACACCGTCGGTGGGCCGGCAGATGTGATCGCCGTCAAGGCCGACACTGGTGAGCAGGTGTGGAGCACCAATGTCCAGGGCTTCCGCCACGAAGGCATCACCATTTCACCACTGGTCTACGACAGCACGGTCTATGTCTCCACGATTCCCGGCACGCCAGAAGCCTTCTATTCGGGCAATCAGCGTGGGTTCCTGATCGCGCTGGACCTGATCGACGGCAAGGTGCTTTGGTACTTCGATACCACGGTCGACAACCTGTGGGGCGCCGATGGTGGCAACGCCCGGGTCAACTCCGGTGGTGGTCTGTGGCACCCGCCGTCCGTCGACGATGAGGGCAACCTCTATGTCGGCATCGGCAATGCATCGCCATATCCGGGCATTCCGGAATACCCGGCTGCCTCGAGCCGACCGGGCGACAATGACTACACGAACTCGATCATCCGGATCGACCCGGACCGCGCGGCCGTCGACTGGTTCGTGAACGTCAAGCCGCACGACCTCTTCGACCTCGACAACCAGCTCAGCCCGGTGTTGACCACGGCCAACATCAACGGCGAAGACCAGAAGATCGTCATCACCTCTGGCAAGCATGGCCTGGTGGTTGCCTTCAACCAGGAAACCGGTGAGGAATACTGGCGCACTGCCGTCGGCGAGCACAAGAACGACGACCTGCAGGAACTCCCTGAAGAAGAATACGTCGAGGTCCTGCCGGGCACGCTCGGTGGCGTCGAAACCCCGCTCGCCTATGCCGAAGGCGTGGTCTACGCTCCGGTCTTCAACATGGCCACCTTCTACAACGGCGGCAGCCTCGATCCAACCAGCATTGACATTGCCAGCGCGACGGGCCAGTTGGTAGCGCTCGATGTGACTACCGGTGAGATCCTCTGGGATGTCGCCCAGCCGACCGGCACGCTTGGTGGCGCGCTGGTGACCAACGATCTCGTCTTCACTGGCGGTCTCGACGGTGTGGTCCGTGGCTACAGCACGGCCGACGGCACCCAGGTGTTCAGCTATCAGGCACCAGCCGGTCTCAACGCCCCGTTCGCCGCCTCCGGCGACTACCTGCTGATTCCGGCCGGTGGCCCGTTGATGGCGGGGGTCGACACGTGGGATCCGGCCCCCGAGTACGCGCCGGCCCTGATCGCGCTGAAGATCGGTGGCGAAGTCCAGACCGGACCGACCGCCGCTGCATCGCCGGAATCCGACGAAGCGGCCACTCCGGCTGATGGTGGAGATGCCGGTGGCACGTTCGAAGTGCACACCGTCGATATCGCCTTCCAACCCACGGAACTGACGATCCCGGCCAACACTGACGTGACGATCACGATCGTCAACGATGGTGCCCTCCAGCACGACTTCTACATCGACGAGCTGGGCATCCAGTCGGACCTGCTGAACAGCGGTGATTCGACGACGGTCACCATCAACGCGGCCCCGGGCACCTACGAGTACTACTGCTCGGTGACTGGTCACCGCGAAGCCGGCATGGTCGGCACCCTGACGGTGGAATAGTCCCCACCAGGGCATCGGTTCGCCAAAAACTGAAGGAAGACGGCGGGACAGCAATTGTCTCGCCGTTTTCCCTATGCAACCAGCAATCTACCTGCTACGTTGTGCTTCCGGGACCCAGGCGATGCAACGGGATCTGCTCCAGCGAGAGCCGTCGTCCGTGCGCGCCACTCTATCCATCCAGCAGTCCGCGTTCCGGAGCCAGAGCATGTCCATCAACCGCCTCGATCGCCGTCGTTTTCTCGCCGTCACAGCCGCCACGGTCGCCTCGGCAACCGGGCTCGCAACCGTCTTGCAATCCGCCGCCCACGACGGACACGACCACAATGACCCCGCCGCGACACCGGCCGCCTCCCCCGCCGCATCGCCGATAGCCGACACCAACACATTCACGATCGAAACGCACGATACGTACTTCACCCCGAAGGACCTGACGATTCCGGCTGATACCGAGGTGACGCTCAGGATCGTCAACAAGGGGCTCATGCAGCACGATTTCGTTTGCGATCCCCTCAAGATCACCTCGGGCCGGCTCAATGCCGGTGACGAAGCCGAACTGACGTTCACCGCGCCAAAGGGGTCGTACCAGTTCTATTGTTCCGTGCCGGGGCACAGGATTCTTGGCATGGTCGGTACCCTCAAGGTTGCCAGGTCCTGAGCCAGGAGAGGTGTCAGAGCCACCAAAGTCGAAGGTCAGGCGGGCCGCCCACATGTCAGGGTGGCCCGTTCTCCTTTGCGTGAGCGTCGCCAGCCGACCAGGTCAATGCGAGAATCAGGGAATGAGGTTCGCCTGCTCCGGAAAGGATGACTCGTCGATGCCTGGTTCTGCCGCTGACCAGTTGCCAACCGTGATTGCCACCGTCGACGCGTCGCATGATGCCCTGCTGGCCAATCTGTTCGAACTGCTTGCCCAACCGAGCATCAGCGCCCAGAACCTGGGAATCCGGGAAACGGCCGCGATCGAAGAGCGCCTCCTGCAGGAAGCCGGTTTGGCCACCCGGATCATCGAAACCGGTGGTGAGCCGCTCGTTTACGGAGAATGGCTGGGTGCGCCGGGCAAACCAACTATCCTCTTCTACGGCCACTATGATGTCCAACCGCCCGAACCACTCGAGTTGTGGGACACACCACCCTTCGAACCAACCATCCGGGACGGCCGGATTTTTGCTCGCGGTGTGGCTGACAACAAGGCCCAGCACTTCAGCCATATCGCCGCCATCAAGGCCTGGATGCAGACCACCGGCGCCCTGCCGGTCAACGTCAAGGTCCTGCTGGAGGGTGAGGAAGAATCCGGCAGTCCCAGCTTCCACGACGCGGTCGTCACCAACCAGAACCTGCTGCGGGCAGACCTCATGTATGCATCCGACGGGCCGGTTTCCGACGTCCGCTATCCCCAAATCACCTACGGTGTGCGAGGCATGCTCTATGTCGAACTGCGGGCAAAGGGTCCGAATCGCGACCTGCACTCCGGTCACTGGGGCGGTGTGTCTCCCAATCCGATCTGGATGCTCGTCCGCGCGCTCGGCACCATGGTCGACGACGACAACCGGGTCACCATCGAGGGCTATTACGACAACGTGGTCGAACCGACGCCCGGAGCCCGCGCCGCAATGGACGCCTTGCCCTTCGACATTCCGAACATCCTCGCCGGGGTGGGTCTGACCGAACTGCCTCCACCGGATGATCTCCCCTACGCCGACCGGATCATGGCCCAACCGACTCTCAACCTCTCCGGCCTGAATGGCGGCTATGGCGGTCCTGGCTCGAAAACGATCATTCCCAGCACGGCTGTCGCCAAGATCGACATGAGATTGGTGCCAAACCAGACACCCGACGAGATTTGGGACAAGGTCGAAGCACACATGGCAGTCCATGCCCCGGATGTGGAGGTGGTCCGGCTCCGCGGTGGCGTGCTCCCGTCATACACGCCGGTCGAACATCCGCTGGCCGAGCCCGTGCGGCGAGCCATCGCATTCGGCTTCGGCAGCCGCCCGATCGAAATCCCAATGGTTGGGGCGTCGCGCGGGGACGCTGTCTGGACCGAGACGCTCGGTATTCCCGCCTTCGACGTGCCGTACGGTGCGCCCGAACAGGCAAACCATTCGCCCAACGAAAATTACCGGGTGGAACGGCTCTGGCAAGGCATCGCGACCAGCGCCGCGTTGCTTGCCGAACTCGCCACCCTCGATGCTGGAGACGCCCTGACATGAGTGACGCCGCCCTGTCCAACCTGCCGCAGGTGATTGCCGAGATCGATCGTTCGCACGATGACCTGCTGGCCGATCTCTTTCGGTTGCTCGCCCAACCCAGCATCAGTGCCCACAACCTCGGCATTCGAGAGACGGCCCATCTGGAAATGGACCTTCTCCGGTCGGCTGGGCTGGAACCCCGACTGCTCGAAACCAGCGGGCATCCGATGGTCTACGCCGAGTGGCGTGGGGCACCAGGCCAGCCGACCGTGCTCTTCTATGGCCACTACGACGTTCAGCCGCCGGATCCGCTGGATCTCTGGGAGTCGGAGCCGTTCACCCCAACCATTCGTGACGAGCGTATCTACGCGCGTGGTGTTGCGGACAACAAGGCGCAGCACTTCAGCCACATCGCGGCAATTGCTGCCTGGCTGCGGGTGACAGGATCGCTCCCGGTCAACGTCAAGATCCTGCTCGAAGGTGAAGAGGAAGTCGGCTCCCCTCATCTCGACGAGGCCGTGGCCGCCAACGGCGAACTGCTGGCTGCTGACCTGGTCTACACCTCAGACGGCCCGGTCACCGACGACCAGTATCCGGAAATCACGTTTGGGGTCCGAGGGTTGCTCTACATCGAACTGCGGGCAAAGGGTCCGAACCGCGACCTCCACTCGGGGCACTGGGGTGGCGTGGCGCCCAACCCGATCTGGACGCTGGTGCGTGCGTTGAACACGATGATCGACGACGAGAACCATGTGCTGATCGAGGGGTTCTACGACAACGTCCTGGAACCGACGCCCGGGGCGCGAGCCGCGATGGACGCCCTCCCGGTCGATATCGATGCGGCGATCGGGCGGATTGGCCTGAGCGGGATGGTACCCCCGGACGGCCGGCCGTATGCGGACCGCGTGATGGCGCAGCCGACCCTGAATCTTTCCGGGTTCAGCGGCGGCTATGGTGGACCCGGCTCGAAGACGATCATCCCGAGCACAGCGATCGCCAAGATCGACATGCGGCTGGTGCCGGAACAGACCCCCGACGAAATCTGGGACAAGGTTGAAGCCCACGTGGCCGTTCACGCGCCGGATGTCGAGGTGGTGCGATTGGATGGCGGCATGCTGCCATCGTACACACCGGTCGAGCACCCATTGGCCGACGTCGTGCGCGAGGCGGTTGCCTACGGATTTGGTGCGCAACCAATCGACGTGCCCCTGGCGGGAGGATCGCTGCCAGATGCGGTCTGGACGAAGACGTTGGGGCTGCCGTCCTTCCTCATCTCCTACGGCGATCCACCCCAGGCCAATCACTCGCCCAACGAGAGCTACAGCCTGGACCGGCTCTGGCAGGGCATGCACACCTCGGCCGCATTCCTTGCAATGCTGGCTCGGGACTGACGCCCCTGGGACAAGTGGCAGGGGGAACCCCGGGCACCGAACGGTCGTCAGGTAAGCAATGCTCTCGAGTCGCAGCCGCGTGGCAAGAACGTGCCGGGCGGCAGGAAAGGGTCCCATTCATGGTTCAGGTGACACGTCGCGCGGTGGTATTCGGACTGGCGGCCACGGCAATCGCTCCGGCCATCACCAATGCCCAGGATGAGACAAGCGGTTCCGAAACCAGTGTCATCCTCTCCCAGCTTCCCGGTCTGCAATCCGCCTGGGCCAGGCGCTACGACAACCCCAACCGCTACGGATATCTCGACCAGAACGCCACGCCCGAACCCGTCGCGGTTACCACCGAGCAGCTCTCGATCACCATCCTCGAGTTCGACAAGGAATCCAATGCCACGTTGTCGTTCGCGATGGGCCTCTCCGATGAAACCGCGGCGATGATTCTTGGCACCGAACCGGCAGCCGTGGGTGAAGCGCAGGACGTTGGCCTCGGCGACCAGGCCACCCTCTTCGCGACAGCGGACAGCGATGGGGCGGCCGCCCTCCTGGCGATCCAGGTCGGGAACCTTGGGTATCTCGTCACGGCCTGGGGGCCGGACGGCGATGTGGTCGAATCCGTGCAAGTGGCTGGCGAATACATGGTCAGCGCCGAACCCGGTGAAGGTGACATCGAGTTTGTGGAACCAGCCGATTCCCACGGTGGCCTGTTCGACCTGTTCCCGCCGCGCGATGATGCGTCGCTGCTGGGCCTGATTCCGATGTACGAGTACGACCTGCTGGTCTCGGATCACCCTCTGGAGTATCACGACCACCCGGCCACTCCCGCCAGTTAGGCCGAATCAGAGGGAGGGGCACCCATGGCCAACCTGGCGTTCGGACTGTTTTGCCTGGTCGGCGGATTTGTCGGCCTTGGGCTGCTGGTTGGCTGGTTGGCCTGGGGACGGCAGCAGACAACCCGACGCTCCACGCCCGCGCAGGACAATCATGCCTGGTTGGCCCAGCAGGTGGACCGCGAGCCACTGCGCAGCATCCTCAGCGATGACCAGCGCGCGCAGATTCGGGAGATTTACGGACAAGGCCTTTCCCCGGCTGAGCCTGCGCCAGTCGCCACCGGGGAGGTGCGACCGACAACCGCCGCAGACCAGCCCCAATTGCCGGAGATCGAGCCAGTTCCCTACCTGACGGATGCGCCTTCGTCATCCGAGCGCATCGCATCGCCCCTGGCTCCGCCGATCGAACCACCCCGCGCCGCCAGGCCTCCCAAACCGGTTCGGGATCCCCTCGATCCTGCTGCCCTGCTGCTCTACGCGGGTGCCTTCCTGATCGCAGCGGCAGGTGTGGTCTATTCCGCCTACAACTGGGCCGATCTGGCCGCCTGGCAGAAGCTCGGCATGCTGGGCCTGCTCACATTGGCCTTCGGCGGCATCGGTTGGTTTCTGCTCGCCAACAAACGACTCCGCCAGGCCGGTGAAACATTCACCGCCATTGCCGCGATGCTGATTCCGGCCAATGCCATCGCCGCCTGGACGGTCAGCCAGCAAACCGAGGCTTCGACTGGACTGATCATCCTTGTCGGGGCGGCCATCACTGCCGTCGTTCACGGTGTCTTTTCGATTCGTCCCGGCGGGACAGCATATGCCTACGCTGCACCCGCGTTCGGCTGGCTCGCAATCGGCGCCCTCCCGGCGGCAGTTGACACCACGTGGGGATGGGGCGGGCCCCTCGTGATCCTGGCGGTAGGGCTTGCCCGATACTTCGAACCACGCCTGCCGAAAATCCTTCACCATCTGCAACGTCCCATTCGCCAAACCGGACTGGCCGCGATCGTTATCGCCTTCCTCGCGACCAGCACCTCTTTCCCGGATGGACCAGGCTGGCTGTCAATCGCGACCTTCGCCAGCCTCACGTTCACCTTTGGCGTGCTGGCATCCCGAAGTCTGCACAGCGTTTGGGGCATTTTCGCGACCATCACCGGCTTGCTGACCTTGTTCAGCCTGCTCGGCACCCTCAGTGACGACCAGGAATGGATCGACCATCCCTGGTTCGCCACGCCATTCCTCATAGTGGTCAGCATCGGCTTGATCGCCCTGGGCGAGCGGGGGCCAGCGTGGCTCCGGCGGTGGGGTGCCCGGCTGACACTCCAAATCGAGGCCGTGGTGCTGCTGGTCGGGGCCGCGGGCGCTGCCAGTGACGAGCGCTGGTTGCTGGTGGCAGCCATCACGGCCGGTATCGCCATCACCGGGGCGATTGCCTGGTTGCGCAACACTCGCTGGGTGTTACTGCTCACCGGAGGCGGCGTCGTGGCCTGGGCAGCAGCGTTGGCAGACGCAATCGACCCCGGGGTGGACTGGTCGACGCCCATTGTCCTGCTGGCCCTGTCGGTGCTCGCGCTTGGGCTGGCCGCGCTCGGCTGGTCCCTCGATCGTTGGTCGGAGCGCACCGATCGTCCGTTCTGGGGTGTTCCTCTCTGGCTGGTTGCCGGGCTGGTGACCGTTTGGGCCAATGCCGTGGTGCTGAGTGCCGACGACCTCACACTGGGGCATTCCCTGTGGGGGTGGTTGGCTCTCGCCAACGTTGGCTATGCCGCCTTGAGCCTGCTGGCCGCGCGTTCGATGGCAGCGCCTCCAATCAGGATCGTCACCGGAGGCTGGGTCGTCCTGGTGAGTGCCTGCATTGCAGCGTGGCCGAACCTGCTGCTGGCCGACCGGCTCACGGTGGCGCTACTGGCCCTCGCCGTCCTGATCGTCGTCCTGGCGATCATTGGCCGCCGGGTGGATCTGGTTCCAGGTGAGGACCTGCCCTACGAACAACTTCTCCCAGGCGTGGCCTGGGTCGCAACGCTGGTGGCGATGGTGATGCTTGCCATCGGCTGGGTCGTGGGGGGAGACCTCAACGGTCTGGACGGGGAGCTTTCCGCTCGTTGGACCTGGGTTGGCTACGCCCTGGTGTTCGCCTTGATTGGCCTGGCCGCGGGCTGGCTTTCGCTGCATCCCCGGACACTCGGTGCACGTGAGCGAACCATTGGCCGAGCGTTCACCGGCGGGGTCGCAACCGGCATCAGCGCAGGGTTCCTCACGCTCACCGCGTTGCTTGTCACCCGTACGGCTTCGGACCGGGAGGCAGCCCCTGTTGTGACGCTGGTGATCCTCGGCTGGGTGATATATGGGCTGGCCGCCACCCTCGGACCACGGTTGTCGACCCGCGCGACACTCGATGCCTGGCGCAGCGCCGCTCTGGTAGTGGCCGGACTGGCGATGATCTGGTCGATCGGGTTGCCTGACGGAGGCGATGATCTCTCCCGCCGCTCGTGGTTAACCATCACGCTGGTCTCGCTGGCTGGCATGCTCGCCACGGAGGGGTGGCTGCGTCGCCAACGGTTGTTGCTGGTGGCCGCCTCGGCCGTTGCGATGGGAGCGCTGCTGATCCAGATCGAGGCGCGGGAGCCAGACAACATCCTGGCCTACTCGATCCCGCTGGGCGTCTACCTCCTGGCCCTGGGTGCCGTCAACCGCCGCACTCGTGATCTGCGCGACGTGCTGCTGGGAGCCGGGAGTGGCGTGCTGCTGGTGCCGGTGCTGTGGTTGGCCCAGCGCGAAGGCGCAGTTGGCTATCTGGCGCTGGCGGCCGGCATTGCGCTGGCCTTGTTCCTCGGAGGCATCGTCCTCCGGCTGCGCGTCCCGATCGCCGCTGGTCTCCTCGGCCTGACCGTGATCGTGCTGCGGCTGCTGGTCGATGCGGTGCTGGCGCTCGAAAGCTGGGTTGCCCTGCTGGTGGTGGGTCTGGTGTTGCTCGGAGCCGGGACCGCCGCCCTGGTCTGGAAGGATGCGCTCCGGCAACGATTGGAGCGCATCCAGCGCGGCTGGCACGACCTCGGCTGATACCGAATCACACGAACCGGCGCCCGCCACGCTCAGGCAGTCCGAGCGTGGCGGGCAATTCGAACTCCTAGAAGTCCTGGGCGCGGACGTAGAACGGGACCGGGTATTCCTGGGCGTCCTGCTCCCAGGTGACGAGCCCCTTGCCATGCGGGTTGTAGACGATATCGCCGTTGTAGACGGTCAGCTGGCAGGTCAGGCGCTGGGTGCCGGTCAACGTCGTTCGCTCGCAGTCCACATAGGTGAACGATCCCTCCTCGAGATCGAAGACGGCGATATCGGCCGCGGCACCAACGGAAAGCGTGCCCAGTTCCGGCCGTCGCAGTTCCTTCGCCGGAGCGACAGTCGACATCTCGATCACCTGGGCCAACGGCACGCCGATGTTGAGAATCTTGTTCATGCAGGTCTGCATGTCGATCACGACACCAGCGACATTCCCGGTATGCAGGTCGGTCGAAATCGAGTCGGGCACGAACCCGTCGTGAATGGCCGGCACCGCGTGGCGATACCAGAACGATCCAGCGCCATGGCCAAGGTCGAAGATCACACCCCGTTCTCGGGCCTCCCACATGTATGGGAAGACCTTGCCGTCCTCTTCCACCGTGGGGAATTGCTGGGCGAAGACGTGGGTGTGGATATCGCCCGGCCGCATCTTCTGCAGGATCAGGTCGGGATAGGTCTGGCTCGGCAGGTTCGGAAAGAAGTCGACCATCAACGGCATCTCGCAGATGTTGGCCGCCTCCAGTGCCCGGTCGACCGCCAGCCAGGCTGGATGCGCCTCGTCGAACCGCCGCTTTGCCCAGTAGTGGGCCGTCTTGATGCCGACGACCACATCGGCGTGGGCGGTGGCCGTGTTGGCGGCGAGAAGCGGATTCATCTCCGCCGACTCATGCTCCCAGGCGCCGCCAAATCCACCGCCGCCCATGCCGGAACCGACGATATTGACGTACGAGAGCACGCGAATCTTCGAGTTGACGCGCGGATTGTCGATCACGTCGTGCCGGAAATCCGAGAAGTCACGCCAGCCGGTGGTGCCGGCATCGACGACGGTAGTGACGCCCGACTCGATGGTGTTCACGAAGGGATGGAGCGAGAGTTCGGAGCGGATATGGGTGATGGCGACGTGGGCGTGCATGTCGATGATGCCGGGGGTGACCACCAGCCCGGCGAGATCGATCGACCGGTCTCCCGGTTGCTCCGGCAGATTCGTGTCGACCGCCACGATGCGGCCGTCCGCAACTCGAATATCCATCACACTGTCACGCCCATTGGCTGGGTCGATGACACGTCCGTTACGCAACACAAGTTCGCCGGTAATGGGCCTGACCACGATGAAACTCTCCTGATGGTGGCGGTCGATCGTCAACCGCAAGTTGGGCGAGATGGTCCCACCGGCGGGGTCGGCTGGCAAGGGGAATGCATCAGGTTGCCGGAGAGCCCCTCCTGCCAGCATCTCACAGGCACGCCATCGTCCGGGATTGGCAGACGGCTCGCTTTGACGGAGGATGGCATCAATTGCCCGCTCTCGACCCGGAGGCTCGCCCCGTGCCGCTGCTCGTTCCTCACCCGGTGATTCTCGACACGACCCCACTGGCGCCACACATTCGCGCCGGGTTCCCGGAAGCCGAGTTCATCGACCTGACGCCCCCCGACTTCGACCAGGAAGCGTTGCGCCAAACCCTGCGGCGGGCACACGCGATCGTGAATCCAAGCAACCTGCAGCTGACTCCAGATCTGCTGGAGGATGCGCCTCATCTGCGGATCGTGGCCAATGTGGCGCGGGGATACGACAACATCGACCCGGATGACCTGGCACGCCGTGGAATCTGGGCAACCAATGTGCCGGACGCGTTCACCACTCCAACGGCCGAAGCGACCATTGGCCTGCTGTTGATGGTGACTCGCCACCTGGAGCGGGGAGCGGCCACGGTTCGGCGGGGAGACTGGTCCACGGTGGTGCCGGGCGAATGGGATGGGTTCACGCTGCACGGCAAAACCATCGGCATCGTCGGCTACGGTCAGATTGGGCAGGCGGTCGCACGGCTGGCCCGCGCCTTCGGCATGACCGTGCTCTACACCCAACGAAAACCAGTGACCACGTCCCCTGACATCTACCTGACGCTCGACGAATTGCTTCAGATGTCCGATGTCGTCTCACTGCACGCCCCACTGACAGCAGACACGCATCGCCTGCTGAACGCCCGGCGGTTGGGACAGATGAAGCCTGGAGCCGTACTGGTCAACACCGGTCGCGGTGGCCTGGTTGACCAGGATGCCCTGATCGACGCACTGGAATGTGGGCACCTGCGCGGTGCCGGGCTGGACGTGGTCGAAGCAGAACCATTCGTGCCGGAGCGACTCCGCCAGCTGCCCAATGTGGTGATCACCCCGCACCTGGCTGGCAGCACCGTCGAGAGTCACGCTGCCGCGCAGGAGCTGGCGATGTCGAACGTGATCGCCGTGCTCAATGGCGAACGACCCGCCTCGGCGCTCAACGAGCCGGACCTGACAATCCGGGCAGTCTCACCCAGGATTAACCACATCGGCTGACCGATGTCTTCCGGCGAGCACGCAGCCCTGGGGCACAATCGCTCGAAGTAGATGCCGAGAGCTATAACGGCGCATCTCGCGGTCTGTATACAGCCGCCGGGTTCCGCGAAGTCATCACCACGCCGTTCGCCCTGCGAGTGTTTCAATCTGCTGGATAGGTATGTTGCGTGCCTATACGGAGGCACCCGGGATTCTTGAGATACATCCCCTCCATCGGCTTTGCACGTTGCAATGGTCGAGGATGCCGAGGCTCCTGGAAATCTCATCCATTGATGGTCATGAGCGCGGAGCGTACATGATGATGCCAACTCCCACCAGCGCGATTGCCGCTCCCACGACATCGTATCGGTCTGGCCGCACTCCATCCACTTGCCATCCCCAGAGCAAGGACAGGGCAATGAAAACGCCTCCATAGGTGGCATAGACACGCCCAAAGCTGGCGCTTTCAGGCTGCAAGGTCGGCAATACTCCATAGAGGAAAAGTACCAGCCCGCCCAGTGCGCCGAACCAAGCCGTCCGATGATCGCGCAGCCAGATCCAAACCAGGTAACCACCTGCAATCTCGCAGACTCCCGCAATTGCAAAAAGCGCAATGGATCGAGCTATTGTTGAACCATCCACCTGTTCACACATCCCCATTCCATCCCGGGCGGGCGTTAGCAAGGTTGTGAGGAGAATATCGTCTATGACCTCCTCGTGCATGGCGTCCGCCCCAGCAAGGGAGGAAGTCAGGAGATCGATGCGGGGAGAAGATCGATATCGAATGTGGTCTCAATGAACTGCCGGGTTCCACGAGGTCCAGTGAGCGTAAGCCAGATAGGCCCGAGCCCAGCACCATAGGACACATCGATCTGGAGGAATGAGCAGCACCGTCGCTCGGCGTCGACAAACGCTTCTATGCTCGCCCGAGATTCATCATCCCCGGCAAACCGGTACGCATACCCATCTGTGCGTTCACATCGCTCAAGCGCACCTGCGAAAAGCGTACGCCGATACATCTCCGAACGATCAGCCAACTCTCCCTCGTCAAGTGAACACGAGACCAGCGTCAGCGGAGTCGGCTCACTGGTCACAACGGGTATCGAGTCACCTTTCACATAGCCGCTTGTCTCGACTGGCAATCCGGCGTCCATCCAGTCCTGCTTGCCCGCCGCATAGTCCAGAACATTGGTATAGCCGAGCGCTTCGAGGGACCAGGCCGCCTTCTCGGAGTTCTGGCAAGTGAGATTGAGACAGTAGGTTACGACGGCAGCGTTCCGGTCCGGAATCAAGCTCGATGCCATGGAGTCGATCTCGGTATGTGGGATGTTGATCGCTCCTGGAATATGCGCCTTGCGGTAGAACGGTGTGGGTAAGCTCTCGACCAGGACCAGCCCAGGATCAGACGTCATGAGTTGCTGAAGTTCGTCTCGTGTGATTGTGCGCATGTGTACCGTCTCCTCCTGACGCTGCCGCAAATGAATGAGGCAGGAGCTCCATTGACAATGCCAGTAGGCTACTTGTTGAAGTCGGCTTCAAGTCAAGGGGGTTGAATGATGATGACGATTGGAGATGTCGGGCAGCGGACAGGAGTGCCGACATCCACCATCCGCTATTACGAACGAATCGGGTTGATTGCTTCTCCGGAGCGCAGGAATGGCCAGAGGCGATATGGGGTCGACATCCTCAGGTCCCTACGGCTCATCCGCATGGCCCAGGAGGCGGGTTTCACGCTGGAAGAAGTCCACACGTTGCTCAATGGCTTCGACGAGCAAACACCGCCAGGAGTCCGATGGCGGGAGTTGGCAGAGCGAAAACTCCCCGAGGTCGATACGATGATGCAGCGTCTGAGCGTGATTCGCCGCGTGCTGGAAGAGAGCCTGACGTGCGACTGTCTGACGCTGGACGCGTGCGCAGATGAAGGTTGGCACCAGTCGGCGGAACCTGTCGGACACAGGACGTTGGGCGAGGCGGAATGAAGGTGGGGAGCTGCCTGCTCAGCACCGGTCGGTTCCAACAGCGGCGGATACCTGGCTGACGCTGGACGAATTGCTGGCCCGCTACTGAATGACAAGCGGAGCCCGTTCGCGGAAGATGGGACCCATCGATCTCGACCTGACCCTGGAGCACCCACCATGACCGATCGCCCTGTCGTCGTGTACACCAATCCGATTGCGCCCGATATCCTGGCCACCCTCGGAGATGTCGAGCTGGTGCAGATGACACCGGAGAACACCCGGGATGAGGTGCTGGCCGCCATTGCCCGCGCGACGGCGGTCCTCAACCCTGGTGACCTGAAGATCGATGCCGCCCTGCTCGACGGGTCGCCACACCTGAAGATCATCGCCAACGCCTCGCGGGGATTCGACAATCTCGATCCGGGGGAACTGGCCCATCGCGGCATCTGGGCCACGAATGTCCCGGACGCCTTCACGGCCTCCACGGCCGAGGTGACGATGGGGCTGCTGCTGATGGTGATGCGACGGTTGGCCGAGGGTGATGCCTATGTACGCCGGGGCGACTGGATACGGTTTGTGCCTGGCGAGTGGGACGGTCACACCCTGGTGGGAAAGACGATCGGACTGCTTGGCTACGGCTTGATCGGCAAGGCGGTCGCCAAGCGAGCCCGCGCCTTCGACATGGAGGTCATCTACCACCAGCGCCACGAAGATTCCACTGCCCCCGATGAATACGTCTCATTCGACGACCTGCTGGCCCGCTCGGACGTGGTCTCGCTGCACACCCCACTCACGCCAGAGACAACGCACCTGTTCAACCGCGCCACGTTCGCGAGGATGAAGCCCGGAGCGGTACTGATCAACACCGCGCGGGGGCGAATGGTCGAAGACGCCGCCCTGCTGGAGGCGCTGGAATCCGGCCAGCTCGGTGGGGCCGGTCTCGACGTGGTGGAGTTCGAGCCGCAGGTGGGAGCGGCCCTGCGCGAGCGGCTCGATGTGGTGATAACGCCACACCTCGGCGGCGGCACGCAGGAGAGCCGGCGGAATGCCCAGCTGCACGCGGTCAACAACGTACGCCTCGTGTTGCAGGACGAACCGCCGGTGCAGCCGCTTAATGCGCTGCTGTAAAGGGCAGTCAGCGCGCACCCTGATACCCAAGGAGCATGGCAAATCCCAGCAACATCACGCCCGAGAGCTGATCGAAGCGGAGGACGGTGGCCGCAGTCAATCGCGGGCGAAGCCACTCGGCACTCCACGCCAGGGTGGCGTACCAGATCCAGCTTGCGGAGATGACGCCCAGGGCGAACGCCAATCGCACTTCTGGTTCGCGCGTTCCGATCGCCGTCCCAAGAACACCAAATGCGTCCATCAAGGCATGTGGATTGAGCCAGACGATGCCGATGGTGAGGAGGATGCGCTGGCGCAATGACGCAGCCGGTTCGGAGGCGGGATCGACAGCGGATTCGGTAGCCCGCACGTACCGGACGCCGAGCACGGCCAGGTACAAGGCTCCGGCCAGCATCAACGGCCGGTGAAGTTCGGCAATCCAGCTGGTGGCCACCGTGCCGGCAATGGCGCCGCCGGCGATCATGATGGTGTCGTTGATCGCAATGGCCAGCACCGCCGGCCATGCCTGGCGCCACCCCAGGGAGATGCTCTGGCGGATGACGAAGAGATTGATCGGGCCGATCGGAAAGATCAGCCCCAAACCGAGCACGATTCCGGCCAGGTAGATGGCGAGTTGCTGCATGCGGGCTCCCGGGTGGCAATGGGCAGGTGTGACGGAATCGACTGTCACCACCGTAGGTTCGGGAACCCCGCGCGGATATTGGCAGAAATACCTATTTCATGGCACCGTGCGATCGGCCCGGTACGCACTGCTCCGCCACGATCATGGATCGCTCCGGACCTGGTCGCTCTATACTCGAATCCAGCACACCACGAGTGGGAGCATCATGTCCAACGACATCACCGACCAGCTGACGCGCATCATTGAGTGGATTTCGGGATTGGGCTTCGCGCTGCCGTTCGCCATTTTCCTGATTTTCCAGTTGTTCAATCGCGGCAAGAAGGACGCCAGGACCGACGAACGTCGCCCCGAACCAGCACCAGCCCAGCAAACCCCGCCAGCACCCGAGCCAATCCCGGAGATGCCGTTTGGACTCCCGGCCTGGCTGGGGCTCGACCAGCCAGCGCCGGCGCCCGCTCCTGCACCATCCATGCCAGCATCAGACAGCCAGTGGGGACACAACTTCGACCGCCAGGCGCCAATCGACAATTGGGGAGACAGCGAGGACTGGGGGCACGGCTACGATCAGCTTTCCGAAGCCGAGGATGATGTTCTCCGCTGGGGATCGGCCTTCGAAACCGACGCCGAGGGCGAGCCGGTGCGCTGGACCTCCGCCTTCGACGAACCGGGTCAACGCAACGTCTACGGTTGGAAACCCGCCGTTTGGGGCGGCACATTCCCACCGCGCGACTCGGAACCCGTGATCCACGTCGGCTAGCTGCCATCATTGGGAAGCCGCCGCTTTCGACTCATCTGCTTGAGGAAGCGCCAACATGACCGACAAGGGATGGAATCGCGTCCCCATCGAGCCGCAAAGCGTCAACGCGCCACTCTCGGCGTTTGCGGTGTTCCTGGTGGTAACGATTGAGCCAGGCGATGCCCACGCACAGGAGGCCCGGTCAGTCGTCGCCGATATCGGGAGCCTGGTGCGCACAGTAGGATTCCGGGACATCACCGCGCATCTGTCGTGCAACGTCGGGATTGGCGCGGACGCCTGGCAGCGCTTTGGGCAGACGAAGCGCCCCTCCGAACTCCATCCTTTTGCCGAGATTCGGGGAGCGAAGCACACTGCTGTAGCCACGCCGGGCGACCTGCTCTTTCACATCCGGGCCGAACGGAGCGACCTCTGTTTCGAGCTGGAACGCCTGATCCTGAACGCCCTTGGTGCGGCCGTCAGGGTCGAGGATGAGGTGCAGGGTTTCCGCTACTTCGATGCGCGCGACCTGCTTGGCTTCGTCGACGGCACCGAGAATCCGACCGGCAACGCGATTCTGGATGCCACCCTGATTGGCGAAGAGGATCCCGATTTCGACGGCGGCAGTTACGTCGTGGTGCAGAAATACCTGCACGACCTGGGTGCCTGGGGGAACCTCACCACCGAGGAGCAGGAGAAGGTGATTGGGCGAACCAAGGCCGACAACATTGAGTTGGATCTCGCCGCCGATGCCCGCAAATCGCACAAGGACCTGACCACGATCCTCGACGACCAGGGCATCGAGCGCGACATCCTGCGCGACAACATGCCGTTCGGAAGGCCGGGACAAGGGGAATACGGGACCTACTTCATCGGCTACTCGCGTCGCCTGTGGGTGATCGAGAAGATGCTGGAGCGGATGTTCGTCGGCGATCCGCCAGGCGACTACGACCGCATCCTGGACGCCTCAACGGCCGTCACGGGCACCACGTTTTTCGTACCTTCCAACGATCTGCTGGAATCCCTCGACCCGGATGCGGATTGATCAACCGATTCAGCCATCCTTCGGGACAACGAACTTCAGTTCCACAATTGACTTCACTGCCAGCCGTCGTGCCTCTCGCAGCGTTGTTGCGGAAACTTCCCCTCGCTTTTCGAGAAGGCGCAATGGACTGATGGTACGAACCTGAT
Organism: uncultured Sphaerobacteraceae bacterium; assembly: GCA_964574825.1. Classification (GTDB taxonomy): domain Bacteria; phylum Chloroflexota; class Chloroflexia; order Thermomicrobiales; family UBA6265; genus JACCYX01. The sequence continues at coordinate 40,170 of CAZNQC010000007.1, forward strand.
CGCACATCACCACCGAATGCTTGCTCAGACCAGCCTCTCGCCCGCGAATCTTGTAGTGAGCCGTAAATCCGCGATCGGTACCCGTAATGGGAACGACAACGACCAGATGGTTCTGGGTCGCGTTGTAGCCCTCATTGGAGATGACCAGCACCGGCCTAATACCAGTCTGCTCGCCTCCAATCCCCGGGCTCAGATTCGCATTCCAAACCTCACCTTCCCTGGGTTCGTGCTGCTGCCTTGGCAAGGATTTCCTGCTCCTCTTCCTTCGTGTAATACCGGTCTTCATCCGGCACGTCATCGACGACGGTGATATCCCAATCCGTCTCCTGCCCCAAATACTCACGCAGGGCAATCGGGTCTTCATTCAGCCGCCGGTAGTCTTCCTGAACTTGACGCCAGTATTGTTGCTGCTCGTACCACTCGATCAGCGTAGTCACGACCTCACCCATTGGCCGGTCTTCCTGTCTCGCAATCGCCTGGAGCCGGGCGTGGGTCTCGGGCTTGAGCTTGACGACCGTTGCGGTCGGACGCTTCATCGCAGTCATGGGGGACACCTCCGGGCTTGGACGACGCTCTCTGGACCATCTTACCGGACCGGTCAACCATTTGGTAAACCCTGTATCAGTGACGGAATCAGTCGTCGATGTAGGAACCGAAGTGGTTCCAGAGGTCTTCCACTTCCGCCAA
>CAZNQC010000007.1:40956-44488 GCA_964574825.1 uncultured Sphaerobacteraceae bacterium
ATCAGTCGTCGATGTAGGAACCGAAGTGGTTCCAGAGGTCTTCCACTTCCGCCAACCGGTCGACCACACCGGGGCGGCGACGGGCGGCAACCTCCTCCAGAATGGCATTGATCAGGCTGGCGCCGGGCGCGAACGACGGCATCAAACGGAGGATCCCGGTGCGGGCGATCAGGGTCAGGTCAGCGAGCCGTGCTGCCGGCGACGAACGATGATCGGTCAGCGCGATCGTCCGCGCCCCTACCGCGCGAGCCCGTTGCAGCACCGCCACCGTCACCCGGTCCACCCGCCGGAAACCGATCGCCACGACCGCGTCGTCACTGGAGAGGCCGAGCATCTGGTCGGGCAGGTCGCCGAACTCGTGCGAGATGAGCCGCGAGTCGGGCAGAATCAGGCGCAACCCCATCGCCAGCATCAGGGCCAGCCCGTGCGAACCGCGCTCGCCAAAAATCAGCACCCGGCGGGCAGCCACCAGCGCATCGACAACCGCCGTCATTTCCTCTGGCGACAGGTCTTCGGCCATTTCAATGATGCGCTGGGCGTCATCGCGCATCACATGCACTGCGATACTGTCCGACTCGACATCGCTGGCATCAATGGGAATGAGACGGTCCTGTACCGGAGCGACGAATCGGGCCCGCAAGTGACGCTGCAGGTCGGGGAACCCGGTAAACCCCAGGGCCTGGGCCGCCCGGGTAATGGTCGACTCCGAGACGCCGATCGCGTCAGCAAGTTGGGGGGCCGAAACCACGGCACCGTAGCGGGTATCGGCCATCAATCGATCGATCGCACGGCGCTGGCCAGCTGACAGGCGATCGTAGTTGGCCTCGATGGCGCGATCGATTTCGGACAGACCGGAATTGCCGGATTCGGCGGGAGCAGGAGAATCCATTGACGGCAACCTCACCAGCGGGGGAGCGTGGACGACCAGTTGGGGTCGACCGTCCGGCGCATCTGTCCGGCATCGTCCCGGTCGCGATAGGGAATTCGCTCGAAGCGTTCGTTCCCCCGAGCCAGGGCGTCCCGGTCGATCTCGACGCCGAGTCCGGGCAACGTGCTGACCGGCAACGCCCCATCGACAAAGCGGAGTTTGCCGCCCACGATGATCTCATCGGAGTCCTGCAGCCAGGGATAGTGCGTGTCGGCGTCGTAGGTCAGGGTCGGCGTCGCGGCTGCCACCTGCACCATCGCCGCAAGGGAGATGCCGAGGTGCGAGTTGGAATGCATGCTCATGCCGATCCCAAACGTCTCGCAGATGCGGCCGAGCGCAACCGTTGCTCGCAGGCCACCCCAGTAGTGGTGATCGCCGAGGATGACCTGGTTGGCATTCAGGGCGACTGACTCCGGGATGTGGTGGAAGGCGGTCACGCACATGTTGGTCGCGTTCGGCAGGTCGATGCCTTCGGCCAGCAGGCGGGCGTGAACCTCCGCCATGCCCGGGATACCAACGGTAGGGTCTTCAAAATACTCCAGATCGTTGGCGAGGGCCTTCCCAACCATGACCGAGGTGTCGACCGTCCAGGCACAATTCGGATCGATCCGCAGCGGGACATCCGGACCCAGTGCCGCGCGCAGGGCGCGAATCCCCTCGATCTCCTGTTCGGGCTGGAAGACGCCCCCCTTCAGCTTCACACTCTTGAAACCAAAGCGGTCGATCATCGTCTGGGCCTGGCGAACGATGCCTTCCGGACTCATCGCCTCGCCGTAGACATCCTCCCGTACATCATCCCCTTCACCGCCTCCCCCAGCATGCTTGTAGAAAAGGTAGGCCGCGAACGGCACGGTCTCGCGCACGGCCCCGCCAAGGAGGTCAGAGACGGGCACCCCCAGGGATCGGCCGGTCAGGTCCAGGGCCGCCACCTCGATCGGCGAGAACACCCGCGGAATCAGCGTCTGGACGGTGCCCGACGCCCCGGTGAAGTTCGCGTAAACGGGATCGCGATCGGATTCGGCCTTCCCGGTCAGCTGGTCAGCCACGACTTGCGCGATGACCCCGGTGTTGGCGGCATCGCGTCCGGCGACATGCTCGCGCAGGCCCAGCAGAATCTGGTGCAGGTTGTTCGAATAGGCGGCCTCACCAAACCCGGAGATTCCATCTTCGGACACCAGTTCGACGATCAGCCGGTTGACGTACGGTTCATGGATACCGGGAGCGTTACGCAATGGAGCATCGGCGATGGCGACGGGTGTGACGTCCATCCGGGCGATAATGACCATGTGGCCTCCTTCAGGGGATGCGATGGCGTCGCACCAGACGATGCGACAAACTGACGGCGGCATATTTGCACACCATCGGATCTTCTGCAAGAATTCTTGCAGTGCGGTCAACTCGTCGCTGGACCGAATGCCGAATTCCATCCCCGATTCGTCGTGATTGCGACACGATAGGAGAGATTTCCAACCATGACAAGCCCTGCTGCCTTCGATCCTGGCACATCCCTGCGTGGTGCCCTTGCCTTCCCGATCACGCCATACGCGGCTGACGGCACGGTCGACCTCGACGCGGTTCGCCGCAACACCACGATCCTGACTGGCGACCACGTGTCGGCCATCGTGGCGCCGAGTGGCACCGGTGAGGTCTTCGCGCTCACGCCAGAAGAGGCCACGTCCATCGTTGCCGCCACCGTGGAGGCCGCGAACGGCAAGCCCGTGATTGCCGCGGCCGGGTTCGGCCCGGCGATCGGTGCCCGCCTGGCCCGGGAGGCCGAAGCCGCTGGCGCAGCGGCGGTGATGGTGGTTCCACCCTATTACGGAACGCCCGATCCCCAGGGACTGATCCGATACTACGCGGACATCGCTGCCGCAACGTCGCTGCCGATCATCCCCTACGCCCGCGATGCGGCGCTCTTCTCGCCAGCGTTGGCCGCGCAACTGGTCGAGGAGCTTCCACAGATCGTCGCCTTCAAGGATGGCCGGGCGAACGTCCGGCTCTTTCAGCAGATTCGCGAATATGTCAACTCTGTCCACGGCGAAGACCGGCTGATCTGGCTGGGTGGCTCGGGTGACGATCTGGTCGGCCCCTACTTCGCGGCCGGAGCGGAAGGCTTCACGTCGTCGCTGGCCTGCTTCTGGCCGGAGGCGGCTGGCGAACTCTACCAATTGGCCAGCAGTGGCAACTTCGCTGGACTCGGCGCCTATCACGCCCGGGTGGTCGCCCCGATCTACGCATTGCGCCAGCGCCGACCAGGCTATGAAGTCTCTGTGATGAAGGCGGCGATGGACCTGCTGGGATATGTCGCTGGGCCATCCCGCGCCCCACTCGCCAATGTCACCGATGCTGAACGGGACGAGCTCGCGGCTCTCCTGCACAAGCTTCAGGTGCCAACTGCCGCCGACCGCGGCCTCGCCTGAGCCCGGTCGCGCTCTCGCCAGGTCAACCGCACCTCTTCGTCCCCACACGCCGGCGTCCGGAACTCGACCAGCAGGTCATCCGGGCGCCGGGTCACAGTCACTCCCGCAGCTTCCACAAATTCCCGATTGGTTTGCAGGGCGACCGCATCGTCGGGACCAGACCGGCGCAGCGTGATCCCATCGG
>CAZNQC010000008.1:0-43073 GCA_964574825.1 uncultured Sphaerobacteraceae bacterium
CCCGTCGCTGATCTGCCCGGCGACGGGTTCACTCCTGGGAGTTAGCGCGTGAAACCAACTCCGGGTTTGGGGACGAGCCTGATCTCCTGTCCCGATACACGTCATCCGAAGCCGGTAGGACGTGCGTTCCGTCGCTAGCGCTGGTCTGGTCGTCGCCGCTCCGGCAGCACCTGGGCCACCTTCTCCAGCAGCTCGCTCTCCAGCGGCGAACCGACCGGGAAGACCCGGATCGCCGGAATGGGTTGCTCCGGCCAAACCCGCTGGAACATCACCCATTGGCGCACGCGGGGCCGGATCCCCTCTTCGAGCAGGCCCACCAGTCGCCGCATACCGTTGCGCATGTCGGCTTCGAGGTCGCTGGTCTTGTCGATCGTGAACTGGGGCAGCAGCTCCATCTCGTGACCGCGGCGAGTCCGCCAGGTCATCACCGGCAGCACCACGGCACCGGTATCGCGGGCAATCCGAACCGGGCCGGGCGGAAGCGTGGTGGTGCGGCCAAAGAACTCGACCGTGCGGCCATTCTGGAAGAAGTCTCGATCGCAAACGAAGACCGCAATCTCGTTGTTGCGCAGGGCCCGGATCGCATGCCGCACCCCTGACGGCGTGGGCTCGACCAGCGTGACTCCACGAGTCCCGCGCAAATGCGTCACCCCATCAAAGATGAAGCGGGATGTGGTGCGACCGGTCACGATGGTGAGGTTGTATCCTCGCGCCCGGAAGATCTGCCCCACCGAATCGAATGCGCCAAGATGGGCAGCCACGAGGATGACGCCACGGCCCGCCTCAAGCGCACGATCGACCGGTTCCCACTCACCTTCGCTGGTGATCACGAGGGATTTCAGAAGTTCCTTGCGGGACTGCCGGGCCATCGTCATCAGATCGACGAAATTCCGCGAACTCGTCCGGAAGATCGAGCGGGTCGCTTCCGCCACCTCTGGATCGTCGGTCTCCACTCCCAGCACCTGGGAGACGTTTGCTTCGACGTTATCGCGGTAGGTGTGGGTCATCACGCGAAACGTGTCGCCCACCCGATCGGCAATGGCATACCTGACGGCAGTGGGAATCAGCCAGATCAGCAACGACAGCATGTCGGCCAGGAAGATGGCCAGGAGGTAGCGAAACTCATGCCGTTCTTCGCGCTGAAAGGCCCGAGGCTTCCGCGGTTCGCTCATGACGTTGCGATGATGGGGCGCACGTCGACCGTCATGCCGCTTGCTCGCCTTCGTCCATCTCCCGGATAAAGGCGATCGAGTCGACAAAGACCGGCAGTGCCCGGATCACGGTCAATGCCACGGCGCTCCAAACCAGTGCCCAGCCGAGCCAGCGAACCGCCTCGACGCCGTAGAACGACCCAATGAACGTGCCGGTGGTGTCCTTGAACTCCCAGGCCACCAGACCGGTCAGGAACACAAACCCGGCGGACTTCGCCCAGCCAAAGAATCCACGCATGAACCGGCCCGCCGTCAGCCACTGTGTCAGCGGCGAGCGCATCATGTTGTTGTCGCCAAACGGAGTCATGCCCTGCATCAGCGACAGCGAACGCAGGCCGTCGACCAGGAAACCCCGGGTCACCACCAGAAGCGGAACCCAGATCGGGATCAGGTCGAGGTCGGCAAAGATGATCCAGAGGACATTCTCCACCACCCGGTCGCCGGCAATGTCGAAGACTGCCCCAAAGGCGGAGGTGCTGCCCCGCTTACGGGCAACCCAACCATCGAGGCCGTCGCTGGCGAAGACGATGATGATCAGCACCATGCAAAGTTGGATGACCTCCACACTGCCGTGGTAGATCATCCAGATCACGATAAACAGCAGGATCAGCCGAGCCACGGTGATCAGATTCGCCATGTTCGATCCATCCTGCAGGTACGGGGGCAGACATCCAGCGTTGGCGCATGGGAAGTTTGGGCGGCGGAAAGCGCGGACGCAGTCCAAGTATCCCGCAGTGAGCCCAAACCCTCAAGGAACGCGGCGCCAGGCAACTGTTCAGAGTTGAGAGTACGAAAATCGATATCTGCCCCAGCAGCCACCGTAGTGGTCGACCTTCCGAATCTGAACAGGTTCGGCGCCAGGCGATCCTCAGGCGCCAGGTTCGATCAGGTCACTGCCCAGGCCAGCAATCATCGCTGCCGGGTCATCGGTGCAAATGCCGACTGCTCCCCACTCGATGAGTTCGCGCGCCCGCTCCACGTCGTTCACGGTCCAGACCCAGACACCCAGACCCTGTGCCGCCACGTCGGACATGATCTCGGCGTTCAGCATCCGATTGAAGGCATTGAGTTGCGGTGCCCCGATGTCCTTCGCTGTCGCGATATCGTCGTCCGAGACCGCCGCCACCAGCGGCCAGAGCTCGATCCCGGCGTCGGTCGCTCGCACGTGACGCAAGGCGTCATGATTGAACGATGAAATGGCGAACGCAAGGTCAGGATACTCACTGGTCAGGGCCAGCACGGCATCGCCCGCTTCACCAGCCTTGATTTCGATGTTGACGTGCAGCTTGCCAGAGACCAGATCGAGCACCTGGCGCAGAGTCGGGACCGGCTCGCCGTTGCCGGCATCGAGCGCCTGCAGGTCCGCCACCGTCAGGTCGGCGACTGCCCCGGTACCGTTGGTCGTACGGTCCACCGTCTCATCGTGAATGACAACCGGCACGCCGTCAGCTGACAGGTGCACATCCAGTTCGATGCCGAATGCTCCCAGTTCGACCGCCCGGGCAAAGGCCGGCAAGGTGTTCTCCGGGAGTTCAGCCGATGCGCCACGGTGCGCGTAGATTCCAGCCATGACAGACTCACTCTCCAACATTGACACGGATCGTATCAAGAATTATCATTCCAGTAGCGTTGCTTACTGGAGGCTATACGAGATGGTTACACGATTTTCCGAACCCCTGTTCGTTATCAGCGTCGCCGCCCGCCTGGTGGAGATGCATCCGCAGACACTTCGCAAGTATGAGCGCGAGGGGTTGGTTGCTCCATCCCGGACATCCGGCAATCTTCGCCTCTACTCAGATAGCGACATCGAGCAGCTTCGTCAAGTGAAATACCTGGTTGAGAAGCGCGGTCTCAACCTTGCCGGGGTCCAACTGGCCCTGGATCTGACCCGCCAGTTGCGCAAGCTGCAACAGGCGCAGCGCAATTCGGCGTCACTCAACATGGAAGCAGAACTCGACGCCATTTTGCGTGCGCTTGGTTTTGTCGACCAGGCACGCATCACCAACCGCACCCAGGACGAATCCGCCGCCGAATAGTCGTCACCCGCGTGCATTGTGACCATACACCGACTAATGGGAGAGAACAGACATGGCATCGAATCAACGATTCACCGAGAAAGCCCGCGAGGCAATTGTTTCGGGGCAACGTATTACCGAAGAGCAGCGACTGGCCCAGTACGAGCCGGACGCCCTGTTGAAAGCCCTCGCCACCCAGGACGGCGGCGTGGTGCCGCAGATCCTGCAGCGACTTGGCGTCGACCCCCAGGACGTGGACCGCGAAGTCGCGCAGCAGATCGAGCGAGCGCCGAAGCTGCAATACAGTGCTGACCCGGTCGTCAGCCGCTCCCTGCAGCAGGCGCTCCAGCATGCCGAGGCCGAGGCCAGCACATTTGGGGATGAGTTCGTCTCCACCGAGCACCTGTTCCTGGGCATCCTGTCGATCGAGCGATCCCAGGCCGAAGCGCTGCTCAGCCGCCTTGGTGTGACCAAGGACCGCGTCTACGGTGTGCTCACGGAAATCCGGGGCAGCCAGCGCGTGACGGACCAGAATCCGGAGGACAAATACCAGTCCCTGGAGAAGTACGGGCGCGATCTGACGGAAGCGGCGCAGGAAGGCAAGCTGGACCCGGTCGTGGGCCGGGACGAGGAAATCCGCCGCGTCATCCAGGTTCTTTCCCGCCGCACCAAGAACAACCCGGTGCTGATTGGCGAGCCTGGCGTGGGGAAAACCGCGATCGTCGAGGGCCTCGCCCTGCGAATCGTCCGCGGTGATGTGCCTGAAGGGCTCAAGGACAAGAAGATCATCTCGCTCGATCTGGGCTCGATGGTGGCTGGCGCCAAGTTCCGGGGCGAATTCGAAGAGCGGCTCAAGGCCGTCCTGAAGGAAGTCTCCTCGTCCAACGGCCAGATCATCATGTTCATCGACGAACTGCACACCGTGGTTGGCGCCGGCGCGGCCGAGGGATCGATGGATGCCTCGAACATGCTGAAGCCGATGCTGGCCCGTGGCGAGCTTCACACCATCGGCGCGACGACGCTGGACGAGTACCGCAAGTACATCGAAAAGGACGCCGCCCTCGAGCGCCGGTTCCAGCCCGTGTTGGTGGGCGAACCAAGCGTCGAGGACACGATTTCGATCCTGCGTGGGCTGCGTGAGCGATACGAGGTGCATCACAAGGTCGCGATTCAGGACAGCGCCCTCGTGGCCGCGGCGACCCTCTCCGATCGCTACATCAGCGACCGCTTCCTGCCGGACAAGGCCATCGACCTTGTTGACGAGGCCGCATCGAAGCTCCGCATGGAGATTACGTCGATGCCGGTGGAACTCGATGAGGCCGAGCGCCGCATCATGCAACTGGAGATCGAGCGTGAAGCCCTCCGCAAGGAAAAGGATGACGCCTCCCAGCGCCGCCTCTCTTCCCTGGAGGAAGAACTGGCCAGCATCAAGGAAGAGCGGGATGCCCTTCGTTCGCGGTGGGATCAGGAGCGCCAGGCGATTGCCGCCATTTCGGAGCTTCGCGATGAGATCGACCGGACGCGGGTGGAGATCGAGCAGGCGCAGCGCGCCTATGACTACAATCGCGCCGCCGAACTGCAATACGGTCGGCTGAAGGAACTCGACGGCCAGGTGCTGGAACAGGAGCGGGCGCTGGCACGACTTCAGTCCAGCGGCAAGCTGTTGAAGGAGGAAGTCGACGCCGACGATATCGCCGATGTCGTCAGCCGCTGGACCGGTATCCCGGTTTCACGCTTGCTGGAAGGCGAGATCGAGAAACTCGTTCACATGGAGGAGCGCCTCCACCAGCGCGTCGTTGGCCAGGACGAGGCGATCGCGGCAGTGTCGAACGCTGTCCGCCGGTCCCGTGCCGGGCTGGCCGACCCGAATCGCCCGCAGGCGAGCTTCATCTTCCTAGGCCCCACCGGTGTCGGCAAAACCGAGCTGGCGCGTGCCCTGGCCGAGTTCCTGTTCGATTCGGACCAGGCGATGGTGCGAATCGACATGTCGGAATACATGGAGCGACATGCGGTGAGCCGCCTGATCGGCGCCCCGCCGGGCTACGTTGGCTACGAAGAGGGTGGACAGCTTTCCGAGGCCGTTCGCCGGCGACCCTACAGCGTGGTGCTGTTCGACGAGATCGAGAAGGCGCACCCGGAGGTGTTCAACATCCTCCTGCAGGTGCTGGACGACGGCCGCCTGACCGACGGCCAGGGGCGAACGGTGGACTTCCGGAACACGGTCATCATCATGACCAGCAACCTGGGTTCGCAGTACATCACGGCGAGTGACGACGGTCAGGAATCGGAGATGCGATTCCAGGTGATGGAGGCATTGCGGGCCAACTTCCGGCCGGAGTTCCTGAACCGGATCGATGAGATCATCATCTTCAAGCAGCTCAGCCGGGAGCAGATCGCCGAAATCGTCGACGTGCAACTCGGATTCGTGGCTGACCGGCTGGCACAACGAGCGATCATGCTCAAGGTGACGGACGGCGCACGCGAGATGATCGCGACCCTGGGGTACGATCCGGCCTTTGGGGCCAGACCGCTCAAGCGGGTGATCCAGAAGCACGTCCTCGACCCGCTGGCACTCAAGCTGCTGTCGGGAGAGATTCTGGACGGCGAAGAGGTGGTGATCGATTGGCAGGATGGTGACTTCACCTTCACCGGTCTGCTGTCCACGGCACCGTCCGTGGCCTGATCGGCCACTGACAGACATGTGAGATACATGAACGAGGGCGGGGTGCACGATTCCCCCGCCCTCGTTGTCTATACTGGAATCGTTGGCAGGCTGGACGACGCGCCAACATCGAGAACACTCCCGGTAGCGCTGCCGGGGAAACGGGAAGGTCGCTGTGGAAATCGTCAAATGGTTGATTCAGGCCGTGATCATGATGGGATTTGTGGCGTTGGCCTTGATTGCCCTGGCTGGCCTGTTCATGATTGTGTTCTCGATCGCCGCCGGCATCGACCGTCGCATCAACCAATGAGTTCGGGAACCAAATCCTGACTTCATTCGTTGGTGAAACAGGAGCCGCATGGTTCCGGCCTGTCTGGCCATCTCCGGCTCGCTCGCCAGCTAGACCTGGCTCCGCCGAAAGGACCCGCGCATGTTATCTTCCCGCTCGCTCAAGGCACTGCTGCCTGCAAGGTTGCTGGTGGTCGTGGCGCTGACGTTCGGAAGTCTCACCGCCGCACTGCTTTCCGGCTCCGTGGCAACGGCCCAATCGCTATCGCCGGTGGCAGATTTCGTTCCGGAACACACGCTGTTCTACGCCGAGTTCGAACTCGATCTGGACTCGGATCAGTCGACCCTTGCCTTCGAATTGCTGGATCGCTCCAACCTGCGCTCGTTGATACCTGCGGAAGACGACGAAACGATCGACGATGCCGTTGATACGCTGGGCATGGTGGTCGACGGTGAAGCCGCGGTGATCGTCACCGAGCTCCCGGTCGATGAACTGGTCTCCGTTGTCGATATGGCCAGCGAGGCCACCGACCTCGGCATGGATCCGGCTGCGGCCGCCACCGAGGAAATTCCCACCGGTTGGGCTGTGGTGATTCACCCGGCAGATGCCGAGCAGTCCTTCGAGTTCTACAAGTCCCTCGCCTTCGGCAGTGACGACACAACCGAGCCGGCCGTTGTTCCGTATGGCGGCTTCGAGATTCTGGTCGTCGAGCCGGAAGACGAGTACGACACTCCCTTCGCCATGGCGCTCGTCGACGATGTGATCGTCCTCGCCAGCGTGGCGCAGGATATCGAACCGGTGATTGACACCGTGGTCGGCGACACCGCCTCGCTCGGTAGTTCCGAAGCGTTCGCGAGTGTTCGCGACAACTTCGTGCCGGAAGTCCTCTCCTTCGCATACGTCAACGGCCCGGCGATCATCGCCGAAGTTGAAGCCGCTGGCGCGGACGAGGCGCTCGACTACCTCGAGTCGCAGGGTGCTTCACTCGACTTCAACCATGGCATGGCTTATTGGGCTGAAGACGACGGATTCCACCTGGACACCATTTCGCTCCCGGGCGAATCCGCAGTCATTCCCGACGCCACCATCTACACCGGCGATCTCGCCGCGAACATCCCGGCTGACTCGATCGCGTTCTCGGGTGGCATGGATCTCGGCACCAATCCGGGCGTCGAATCTGCAGCACTCGTGATCGCGCAGGGCATCATCTCCGAGCAGACTGGCGCCGACATTCTGTCTACCCCGGTGACCGATCCCGAGGCCATGGCTGACGCAATCTTCGCGGAAGCCGAAGAGTACCTGGGCTTCAACATCAAGACCGACGTGCTCGATTCACTGACTGGTGAGTGGGCGTCGGCCGGCACCATCGGCGCGTTCGATGGGCAGAACATCCCCGATTTCTCGGCCCAGTTCCTGACCGAAATCTCGGATCCGGCCGGACCGACCGCGGCGGCAGACGCCATTACCGAGCAGATCGAAGCTGCCGGTGACCCGGACACCACGATTTCCACCCGCGATGTCGACGGCAACGAAGTAACGGTGATCGACGTTGTCAGCAATGACTTCAGCTTCACCCTCGAATATGGCGTCGTGGGCGATCTCTTCGCCTTCGGCCTGAACTCGCCGCTGGAGTTCGCGACGACCCCGGCATCGGCTTCGCTGGCGGACGATGCCGTCTTCGTGCAGACGTTCGAGGCCCTGCCGACGGACAATGTCACCTCGGTCAGCTACACCAATCTCGGTTTGGTGGTGCCGCTGGTGCAGGACGTCATCGCTGCGTCGTCCAGCATGACTGGTTCCAGCGAACCGGATGCCGACCCCGCCTGCGCCGACTACGCGTCGCAGGAAGAGGCCCAGTTGGCCTACGATGAAGATTCCTTCGAACTGTGGAACCTCGATCTCGACTTCGACGGCGAAGCTTGCGAGGACTTCTTCAACACCAGCACACCGGCCTCGCCGGTTGCCGAAGAGACGGTAACGATCAACCTGATCTCGAGCGGAACCGTCACCTACAACAACGGTGACTCCATCGGATCGAGCTCCGTTATCCTGATCGGCGGCTGATCTTCAAGCAGATCAATGCTGGTCATGAAGCAGGAACAGGGCGTCCTTCGGGGGCGCCCTGTTCTCGTTCCGCATGCCTACACCCCCCACCGGCGTGGGATAATCGCACCAGATTGACAACCGGCCGCCAGCAAATCGACAGGAACCCTGATGCCCCTGAATCTGGAACTCCTTCGCTCACTCACCCAAACCCCTGGCATCGCATCCCGCGAGGACCAGGTCCGAGACCTTGTTGCGGCCGAACTCGCGCCACTCGTCGATGAGCTCTCCGTCGATCGGATGGGAAACCTGACTGGGACCCGCCAGGGCGGAGATGGGCCACGAATCGCCATTGCCGCCCATATGGACGAGATCGGCTTCTTCGTGCGGCACATCGATGACAGCGGATATCTCAGGCTGCAGCAGGTTGGGGGATTCGATCCACGGACGCTGGTCGCCCAACGGGTGCGGATTCACACGCGCGGTGGGGACGTGCTTCCCGGCGTGATCCAGCCCGGCACCAAACCCATCCATCTCCAGAAAGGCGCCGAGAGCAAGGACCTCAAGCTGGACGATATGTTCGTCGATCTCGGTCTGGCGGGAGATGCCGTGCGGGAGCAGGTGTCGATTGGCGACATGGTGACGATGGACCGGGACCTGGAGCTCATGGGTGAAACGGTCGTCTCCAAGGCGCTGGACGACCGGCTTGGTGTCTACGTGATGATCGAAGCAATCCGCGCAGTTCAGGAGACGTCTGCCACTGTGGTCGCTATCGCGACGACCCAGGAAGAAGTCGGCCTGCGCGGCGCCCGCACCTCCGCCTTTGCTGCTGACGCAGATATCGTGATCGCGCTCGACGTGACCATCGCCGGGGACATTCCGGGCAACTCGCCAGACAGCTACGTCACCAAACTGGGCGGCGGGGCTGGCATCAAGGTCTACGACAGCAGCCAGTTGCCAAGCATTGCTGTCAACAATCACCTGCGCGAACTCGCGGAGCAGCATGGCATTCCCTACCAACTGGAAGTCCTGCCGGCGGGAGGAACTGATGCCGCTGCCTACCAGCAGGCCCGGTCTGGCGCCTACACGTCCACGATTTCGATGCCCACGCGCTACGTCCACACCGTTAACGAAATGGCCAACGTGAACGATATCCAGGCATGCGTGGATTTGCTGGCCGCGTTCATCGAAGCAGCCGGCAGCAGGGACTATGGCTATGCGCTTGATCCGTCACTCGTAACCCGGAGCTGACTCCAGGCGTTGTGAATGCAGAACCCCCGCGGATCATCGGTACTCCGCGGCCAAGCCTTCGGCATCGAGAGGAGTTTCAGGTGAATCAGCGTCGCCGTGTCGTATTGGAACCGGATGCATCCTGGAACGTGCTGGGCCACCCTGGCTCCATCTCGCGCCGAACAGCCTTCAAGCTGGCGGGCGCCGCCGCTGCAGCCGCGATGGGCGGCACGGCCATGTCGATCGCACCCCGTCCGGCGTCGGCCCAGACTGGGTCGGATGGAGCTGGCGAGTTGCATCTGCCGTTCTATCCCTATGGCCAGCCCGTTCAGTTCGATCCACACCGGGCGCCAAACTGGGGACCATTCTGGACGCTCTCGCCGTATCTCTGGTCCGGCCTGCTCGGTTTTGACGAGCGGGGCGGCGTGGTGCTCGACCTGGCCGTTGCCTTCGATGCGAATGAGACGGCCGATGTCTGGACGGCCACCATCCGCGACGGCCTCACCTTCGAAAGTGGCGCACCCATCACGGCCCAGTCGTTCGTCGATTCCTGGATGCGCGCCCTCGATCCCTACCAACCCGCCCCCATGAGCACGTACATGCAGCTGGTCGACGGGGCCGATGCATACCTGGCAGGTACTGGGTCCGAGGTCGGATTCACCGCCGTCGACGACCTGACCATTGAAATCCGGTTGGCGGCTCCGTTCTCGTCATTTCCCGCCTATGCCGCCACTTTCGGATGGTCGCTGGTCGATGTGGCTGCCATCGATGCCGAGGCTGCCAGTGGGCTCCAGGTGCCAGGGATTGGCCCCTGGCAGGTGGCCGACGTGGTGAATGGTCAGACCTTCACGTTCTCCCCCAATCCAGCCTCGCCAGTCGAAACATCAGCTGACGTGACGTCGATCGTCTGGCACATCTACGACGGGCCAGGAGCGATGGAATTGGCACTCGACGAATTCAATGCTGGAATCCTGGCGATTGCGGACGCTCCGGCTTCCCTGCTGGCGAAGGTGTCCGAAACTGACACTTCGTCCAACCTGCTGGTCGAGATTGGCGATCCATCGTCCACGCTGGCACTGGGCATGGACTTCAACCAGGCCCCGTTCGATGACCTGCGCTATCGCGAAGCAGTCGCCGCCGCGATTGACCGCAGCCAGTGGGTGATGGACCTGGAAACGCCAGCGTTCATTCCCGCCACCGACATGGTGCCTCCCGCCGTGCAGGTTACCGCCAGTTACACGCCCGCCGACCTGATTCCCTTCGATGCGGACCACGCCCGGGACCTGCTCGATGAGGCCGGTTACGACCCCGAAGGCGATGGTCCCGACATCGTCTACTACCAGGCCGGAACCGACAGCGAGGAAGAGATCGCCCAGATCGCGTCCCTGCTGGCCATGATCGAGGCGAACTCTGGTCTCGTCATCCAGCACAACACGTCCCTCTCGACGGATCAGATTGCCGCACTCCAGTCCGACAACGGCGGGCGCCAGGTCGATCTGGTCTGGTGGTGGAGTGATTCGGACACCCCGTCGATGCTGGGCCAGATCGGCCGTTCGGACTCACCTGCCATGGCCGGCTGGTTCAATTGGTCGCCTGAGTTGGAGGGCGTCGACGATCAGAATCCGGGCGCTGCGGCAGAGGCTTTCGACAACGCGATTACCGCCGCCAATGAAGCCACCAATGCAGATGACCGCAATGCAGCCTATCGTGAAGCCGAACAGACCATGATCGACAACGCGGTGTATGTCCCGGTCGGCCACTGGGTGCAGCGATTTGTGCAGCAGCCCTGGCTGACCGGCACGCGCCAGGGATCGTGGACCGGCAGCATGCCGCTGGCGATCGATGCAGACGTGCAACTCGCCGCACCAGAGAGCGAATAGCCGTTGCTGCTCCGGCTCCGCTGCATATTGGTGGACCGGGGCATTCCGGCAACGAGTTCCTCAGGCAGAAATGTACGGAAAAGCGGGACCCAAAGTGGTCCCGCTTTTCCGTTCGCCTGTAGTGACTCTGGCGAGTGGTTCAGGAAGCCTGCAACCGGGCTGCTGACCCCTGTCTCGCCGCGAACCAGGTGTAGTCAACCGTGGGGAACGGATTGTCCCGCTCGGCGAGTGCCGTGAGCTGCGCGCGCTCATCTTCGGTCAAGTCCCCGCCACGCTCGGCAATGTCAGCCATCAGGTTGAACCGGTCGACATGATCGGTGAACCGGCGTGACGCATACTCCTTCGCCTGCCCGGTCGTGACCAGGAACGGCCAATCGCTGCTCTCCAGCAGCAGGAGTTCGCGGGCCGCCTGCTCCAGCACGGTCGCCATGTCGCCCGAGGCGGCAGGATACTTGTTAACCAGCTCCTCCATCCGGCGCTCGGCTCCATGGATGATGGGCCACATCCATTCCGTCTCGTGGTTGAGCCAGGTGAAGTGATTGCCACCGGATCCCCAACTCGACTCGGGCACGGCCATCACTCGCTCGGGCGCATGCTGGCTGATGAAGGCAGACGCCGTCGTCAACTCAACTCGCGGCGTGTTCGCCAGACCGCGGAGCACCTGCTTGATCCAATCCACCCCCTCGAACCACCAGTGACCGAACAACTCGGTGTCGTAGTTGGAGCAGATGATGCCGAACTCACCTGTCGTCTCCTGGTAGTTGACCAGCAGTTCTTCAACCAGGCCAACGAAGTGACGGGCATGGTCGGCCACCCGCTCCTGCGCCCGGGCCGGATCGTATGAAGGCTTCAACCCAAGGTCGAGCCCGGGACCACCAATGCGCCAGTACTGCATGCCAGACACGGCGTCCTTGCGATGGAACTCTCGGTACCAGAGGTCGCCCGGATAGCCGAAGTCGCCCGACCAGACCTGCTGGCCGGTGCGCGCATTGCGCCCCATCACGGCGACCTTGCCCGGTTCATCGCCAACCCAGTAGGCCTGGTAGGTCGTGCCTGGTTCCTTCTGCTCGGAAGGACTCAGTTCCAATGTGTACTTCCGGGCGACGGCACCATAGACGCCGATGGCCTCACCTGCGGCTTTGCCGATTGGATGACCACCTTCGACCGAATGTGTTTCCACGAAGAAGACATCGATCCCCTGGGCGGCCAGGAAGGACTCGAGACCTGGGCGGCGAACAGCCTCATCGCTCGTTTCATCCCAATAGGCGGGTCGATACGCGCACTCGGGCAGCCAGATCGCCTTCGGATCGCGGCCGAAGTGGCGCCGGTAGGACTCCACGCCGGTTTGCAGCTGGCCAAAGATCGACGAGTCCCGCGACAGGAGCGGCAGGTAGCCATGGGTGGCGGCACTGGTGGAAATCTCCACGTAGCCGTCGTCCTGCAGCTTGGCCAGGGCGCCGATGATGTCACAGCCGTAGCGATCGCGGAACGAGGCCAGCACCCTGGAATACCAGTGGTGGAAATGAATGGCGAGATCCTTCATATCAGGCTCGCCGGCGTCGGCAAAGCGACTGATATCGGCGGCTGCCCAGGCTGCCCGCTCTTCGGCATAGGTGAGGAAGTGTTCCTTGATCGTCGGATCGGCCAGCTGTTCGGCGAGGATCGGGGTTACGCTGATCGTGATCCGGAAATCGACACCCTCTTCAACCAGGTCGTTGAGCGCGTCCAGCAGCGGAACATACGTCTCGGCAATCGCCTCATGTACCCACTCTTCGCCATGCGGCCACATGCCAGCCTGACGGGCGTAGGGCAGGTGACTGTGCAGGACGAAGGTGAAGGCGCCCGCGGGATTGATCGTCATGGTTCAGTCACTCCTTCGTGAACTTCTCGTGTGTGGGGGATCAGGTCGGCAAGCCCTGGTGATTGACA
Organism: uncultured Sphaerobacteraceae bacterium; assembly: GCA_964574825.1. GTDB lineage: Bacteria > Chloroflexota > Chloroflexia > Thermomicrobiales > UBA6265 > JACCYX01. The sequence goes on from CAZNQC010000008.1 coordinate 13,260, forward strand.
ATTGCCTGCGGCAGGTCTGGCCGCGTGTAGTCCCAGGGATTGTCACCAGTCGACGGCTTGTCGTTCCCAAGTCGACCGTACGTTTCAACCAGCGAGCGCAGGCCTGCCGCCAGACCTCGGTCCAGGTCTGCTTCGGTGCACCGCCAGCCCCAGTTGCCATGCGCCGAGCCCGGAATGTTCATCCGTGCGTCGTCCCCGCGCCGGAGAATATCCTGCATGGGAGCGATGGCGATGTTGGCGATGCTGGCCAGGGCCAACCGGATCAGGTCCCAGGCAATGTCGTGACCATCGTTGCCAAGATACTGCTGCACCGCCGTTCGTTCGTGCGGTGGCCGGGATGAGAACCAGCCGACAGTCGTCTGGTTGTCATGTGTAGCAGTGTAGACCACGGAATTGCGGACGTAATTGTGCGGCAAGTACACGTTTCCGGCGCCGCTTTCGAACGCGAACTGCAGCACGTTCATGCCGGGGAATCCAAGCAGCTCGCGCAGGCTCACCACGTCGGGCGTGATCACCCCCAGGTCCTCGATGATGATCGGAAGGTCCCCGAACTCACGCCGGATAGCCGCGAACACGTCCCCGCCGGGGCTCCGTTCCCAGTGTCCCTCGGCAGCAGTGGCAGCACCCGCAGGCACCACCCAGGCCGCGGCAAAGCCCCGGAAATGGTCGATCCGGATGATGTCGACCTGCGATAGGGTGCGGGCAATCCGTCGCTTCCACCACGCAAACCCGTCTGCCCGCATCGCGTCCCAGTCGAAGAGAGGATTCCCCCAGATCTGACCCGTGGCCGAGAACGGGTCGGGCGGCACGCCGGCAATCACCTGGGCCCGGCCTTCTGCATCCAGGCGGAACTGATCCTGGCTGGCCCAGACATCGGCACTGTCCTCCGCAACGAAGATGGGGATGTCACCAACGATGCGAATTCCTCGCTCGTTGGCGTGGCGCCGGAGCTCAGCCCACTGCCGTTGGAAGCACCACTGGGTGAACTGCACGAACGCGATCTCGGAAGCCAGTTCCTGGCGGGCTCGGTCCAGCGCTCCGGACTCTCGCAGCCGGAGTTCCCGCGGCCAGGCCTGCCAACCTGCCATCCCCTGGCTGCGTTTGATGGCCATGAAGAGGGCATAGTCGTTCAGCCACCACGCCTCGGCCACCGTGAACGCCTCGAACTCGTCCCGAAAGCGATCTCCGGCATGTCCCAGATACCGCTGGTAGGCAGTTCGCAGCAGAGCGTCCTTGAACGGCACGACCGCACCAAAGTCCACGCGATCGGCGGGAAACTCCGGGGCATTCGCCAGGTCGTCTGCAGTGAGCAGACCCTCGCCTTCGAGCCAGGCCAATGAGATGAGCAACGGGTTCCCGGCAAAGGCCGAAGGTGACGCGTACGGTGAATCGCCAAACCCCGTCGGCCCCAGCGGCATGACCTGCCACAGTTTCTGGCCCGCTGCCTCCAGCCACTCGACGAACCGGAAGGAGGCTGGACCAAAATCACCAATCCCGTGTGGGCCCGGGAGGGACGTGGGGTGGAGCAGGACTCCACTTTCGCGGGGAAATTGCATGGAGTCTCCAGTTTCGGTCAGTTCGGTCGTGGTTGCCTGGTTTCACGGTGAAAAGCGCGACACCGCTCGCTCCATCACGAACGGTGCCTCACACAGCGGCAGGCTCAGACCTCGATCGGTTCCAACGCCTCGACCACGACCCAGCCAATCTCGCCGGAGACCTCGACCTGCACCCAGACGAAGTCCTCGTCTTCTCGTTGGACTGGTCCGCCAATCAGCGTAACCGGCATGAACTCGCCGATCGGTGAGACGGCCAGAGTCTCACAATCGGCCCCCGGTCCGAACCGGATATTGACATCCGACACCGTCCGATAGGCCGTTGATTCCAGCTCGATCACCGGCACGAACTCGGGCTCGCAACTCGTAACGGCGAGCACCTCCAGATCCTCCAGGGTTCCGGTGACGGCGACTGGAGATGAATCGGGCGTGCCCTGGGCATCTTCCGGCGTTTCCGCAATCAGCAACGACGCCTCTTCGGCTTCCTCGGTCACGACTGGAAAGGCACCGGACGTGCCGTCACCATCGGGCGGTGGACCATCGTCCTGGGCCGTCGTGGAAGGAGGCACCACCGGTGTTGCTCGATCGCCGGCCGCTGGCGAGGCAGTGGTGACAATGTCATTGAAGACAGGCGTTGATTCCGGGATCGAATCGACCGTGCCCGAGATTGGCTCCAGGTCCGGCGTGGATGCCGCCACATCAGGCGGCGCAATCGGCGTGGACAGATCCGTCGTGGCCTCTGCCTCGGCGGTCGAATCAGCGGCATCCTCGGTGGCTTCGGTGGTTGCCTCCTCCGTTGCCGCGTCGGTTGGCTGGGCCAGGCTTTCGGATGTGGCTGTTGGTTCGGGATCGTCGTCACCGAGGGGGCCGCACGCGGCCAGCGCCATGCAAGCTGCCAGCGTTAACGCCAGCATGGAACCTCGTTGCCAGATCCGATGTCGCGTTGAGCGCGCTGCCATATCCATCCCCTCCCAGTGATGTCGATTGTCCCAGGTCACTCTCGCCGCCTTCCCCTGTCGAAGAGAGTGATTCCCGCGCTATGGCTCTTCGAGACTGTCGCGCAGGATGTCCATGTGTTCGAGCGCCAAACCGGTGCCGATGGCCACGCACGAAAGCGGATCATCAGCCACGTAACAGGGCACGCCTGTCACTTCGGTCAGCAGGTCCGGCAGGTGCCGCAGCAAGGCGCCACCGCCGGTCAGGATCATTCCCTTGTCGATGATATCGGAAGAGAGCTCCGGTGGTGTCTCTTCCAGTACTGCACGGACAGCCCCAATGATAGCCTCTAGCGGCTCCGTGATGGCGTCGGTAATCTCGTTCGAATGAATCTGGACCGTGCGGGGAAGTCCGGCGACCTCGTCGCGGCCGCGCACTTCCATGATCCGGTCCTCTTCAAGTGGCATGGCCGAGCCGATCGCGATCTTCACTTCCTCGGCCGTGCGCTCACCAACTCGCAGGTTATATTTGCGCTTGATGTACGAGCTGATTGCCTCATCGAACTTGTTGCCGCCTACCCGGAGCGACCGGGCGACCACAATGCCATTCAGCGAAATGACCGCAACCTCGGTGGTGCCGCCACCAATGTCGATGATCATGTTGCCGCTCGGGTCCGCAACTGGCACCCGGGCCCCAATTGCCGCCGCCAGCGGTTCGCTGATCAGGTAGGCCCGCCGGGCGCCACCATTGAGGGCGGCATCGCGCACCGCGCGTCGCTCCACACCCGTCACCCCAGCCGGAACGCAGATCATCACGTCCGGTCGGATCAGCGAGAAGCGTCCGCACGCCTTGTTAATGAAGTACTCCAGCATCTTCTGGGTGACGACGTAGTCCGCAATCACGCCTTCGCGCATCGGGCGCACGACCTCGATGGTGTCGCGCGGTTCACGACCGAGCATGTTGCGAGCTTCGAGGCCAACCGCCTTGACCTTCCCGTCCTTGGCGGAGATGGCCACCACCGACGGCTCGTTGATCACGATGCCGCGGCCTCGCAGGAACACCAGCACGTTGGCGGTTCCGAGATCGATTCCTACCTGCTTGGGCAATGGAAATTCCTCTGATTCGTTGGGAAATGCGTGCCGAAGGAGTGGAAAAGTCAGGCCGAATGAACGACTCCCTGGCAGTCGCAAAGTGTACCATGCGCACTGGTTCGGTCCTGACCGTGTTTTCGGGAGTTTTTCGTGCTGCACCACCCTGCTCTGCCTGTCCCCGAGTGGCTTCGGACGATGCCGAAGGTGGAACTCCATGTCCACCTCGAAGGCACCATCGCCCCCGCCACCCTGGTCGAGCTCGACGCGCGGCACGGCCACCCTGCCGGCCTGACGACGCCGGAGCTGGCCGAAACCTGGTACCAGTACGACGACTTTCCGGGTTTCATCGACGCCTTCACCCGCATCAGCGACCAAATCCTGACCGCCGGGGACCTTGGCCTGGTGGTGGAACGCTACGGTGAGGACCTTGCCCGCCAACGCGTGCGCTACGCCGAGCTTCACTACAATGCCGAGCCTCACCTGCGGCGCAAGGGGATTCCCCTCCGCGAGGGACTGGCCGAAATGAACGCCGCCCGCGAGCGCGTCCTCGCCAACCACGGCGTTGAACTGCGCTGGATCGTCGACGGCGTCCGTGACGCGAATATCGGACCGCGATCGGTCGACATCGCCATCGACTGGATCACCGCTGCCGGCCCCGATTCCGGCATTGTCGCCCTCGGGCTGGGCGGCAACGAGATCACCCAACCCGCCCGCAAGTTCGCCTCGTCGTTCGCCCGGGCGCGCGAGCTCGGAATCAACGTCGTCGCCCATGCCGGCGAGGCAGTTGGACCGGAATCGATTCGGGAAACCATCGAATTCCTGCGGCCAGCCCGGATCGGACACGGCATCACGGCTGGTCAGGATCCAGCGCTAATGAACGAACTCGCACTGACCGGCACGCCCCTGGAGATCTCGCCGACCAGCAATCTCCGCACCGGCGTAGCCAGGTCACTGAACGATGTGCCACTCCGCGCATTTCGCGACCGCGGCGTGCGGTTCTCGATCAACAGTGACGACCCGCCGATGTTCGGCACCGACCTGCTCTCCGAGTACGCCCTGGCGGTTGACGTGCTGGAGCTCGATCAGGTGGAAACGGCTGCCCTGGTGGCCGATGCCGTTGCCCAGTCGTTTGCCGAGGACATCGTCAAGGAGCGAATCCTCGCCGAACTGGCGGATCACACGCCAGGCGTTGCCTCGTTGCTGGCCAACGGTGCAACGGCTTCGAGCAATGCCAGGTAGTCGCCTGGATCGTCTGTCGCCGTGATCGCGCGCACCACGACTTGGTCAACCGCGCCATCGAATGCCCGCAATCCAGCCACCAGGTCTGCGGGATCGTCGCCGTGGACGGCACTCTCCATTGCCGTGATGCCCAGCCGTTCGAAGTTGGCGGCATAGGACGGGATCGCCGAGTACTTCGCCGCCTCCTGCTCGAGCACCGGGAATGCTGCCGGGCCCAGTGCGGTGCGAACGTAGGTGGCAGCGATCGGGTTGGGGCGACCAGACTCTCCAGCCTGGCGGCGCAAGGTCTCGGTCGTCTCCGCGGCGAACGTCGGCGTCAGCCAGTTGAAGAGCAACCCGTCACCGGTCTCCGCTCCCAACTGGCGCATCTTCGGACCGAGTGAGCCAACCACGACCGGCGATGTCAGACCACCCTTCAGGGCCACCAGGCCATCGCGGACCGTCGTCAAGGGACTGGGCTTGCCCGATGCGCCCACGCCAAGGATCAGGCGTTCCGGATCGATCTCTCTGCGTTCGATGTCTTCGAGGATGCGCTCCGGCGACTTGGCATCAAGATTGATCACCCCAACACCCAGCACCAACCGGGTCGTGAGGGATTGGGCCAAAGCCACGCGCTCCAGCGCATCTCCCTGTGGCGTCTCGTTGAACCACAGGGTCGCAAACCCGAGTCGCTCGGCGGCAGTGGCAATCTCCGCCACGGTGTCCAGCGGCAACGAGCCGACCACTCCGAAGCCGAATGTACTTGATGTCATGAGAGCTCCCTATCCATTTCGCGGAAATCCTAGACCAAGCCGCTTGAGCGATGAGTGTCGTCCCTGGCCGACAATCAGGTGATCGAGCACCTTGATATCCAGCAGTTTCCCGGCAGCGACCACCTCAGCGGTCAACGCGACATCGGCTGCGGAAGGCGTCGGGTCGCCGGTCGGATGATTGTGAACGAGGATGACACCGACCGCGTTGGCCCGGACCGCCTCGCGAAACAACTCAGCAATGCGAACCGACGCCTCGTTGACGCTGCCCTGATAGATCTGGACTGGAGCGCGGATGATCCGGTTCTTCGTATCCAGCAACACCACTCGCAACTGTTCCTGCTCCAGGGCGGCCATTTCGAAGCCGATCAGGTCGATCACGTCTTCAGGCGATGCGATGGCGGGCCGCTCTTCTATCGGCAACCTGGCCACCCGCCGACCGATCTCCAGGGCCGCCTTGAGTGCGGCAGCCTTGGCCGGACCCAGGCCGCCCTCCCCCAGCAGTTCATGGTAGTCGCGCCGCTGCAAACCCACGAACCCGCCGCCTTCGTCGAGCAGACGCCGGGACAGCCGCAACACGCCTTCCTTCTCGGTGCCGGTCCGCAACAGAATGGCGATGAGTTCGTGATCGGCCAGGGACTCCGGACCGAACCGCTCCAATCGTTCGCGCGGCATCAGGTCCGGATCGCCCTCGCTGATCTTGCGACCGTTGCGCCGGCGCGGCGGAACAGCCAGTTCGATCTCCGGGATTGTTTCAGCCACCTGTCGCCTCCGGTCTCCCTGTTGCGTGCACCACCGCCACTTGCCGCGTTTCCTTGACGAGGAAGAAGAGGATCGCCGAGGCCAGGAGTCCCGCGATCATGAGAACGATGGCGCTGCCGGTCAGTCCCAGCCAGGTGGCGATCAGGCCCACCATCAGGGGGCCAGCCACCATTCCGGTATCACCAATCAGTCGCCAGACCCCGAGGAACTCGCCCGTCGCGTCGGGCGGTGCAAGATCTGCCCCCAGCGTCATCATGCTGCCCGAGCCGAGGCCGTTGCCCAAACCGATCACCAGCCCCGCGATCAGCAGGCCCTCAAAACCATGGGCGAATGGCACGAGTCCAATCCCCACTGCCATCACGGCAAAACTTGGCACCGAGGCGAACTTGCGACCATAGCGATCCATCAGGAAACCCGCTGGCACGAACATCGTCATGTCGAGAACAGCCGAGCAGGTCATGATCACACCGATTTCGGCGGCACTGAGACCCAGCGTGACGGCTCCAACCAGCGGAATCAGGAGCTGGCGCCCCTGGCGAATCATTTGGGCGAAGAGTTGAGCCACTGCCGCAGCCGTCATATCGCCCTGGTGCGTCTTCAACGTCTGCCGAACGATATCCCACCGCTTGCGGCCGGTTCCCCGGCGCTCGACCACGGCCTGCCGGTCGTCCGGAATGAACACGACCGCTGCGACGAAGGCCAGCGCACCCATGAAACCGGCCAGCAGGAACGAGGCGCCAGTGCTCGCCGCCGTGGCGATGATGCCGCCCACCGCAGGTCCGGCAAACATCCCGATCCGGTTGATGCCGCCAAACATGGCGATGGATTTCCCGCGATTTTCGACATTCGAGTTCTGGGTGATGAACGCGTGGCGCGAGAGCCCCCACATCGCCGTTCCGACACCCGCCAGCAATCGAAGCGAGACCACTGCCCAGGGTTCCATCGGAATGGCGAGGCTGGCGGTACCGATCACCACCAGCGCGGAACCGATCAGCATCGACCGCCGCAGGCCGATCCGGAAGAGCACCGCTCCCGCCGGCAGGTCGGTCACCAGCGTCCCAATTGCCGCGGCCGAGGAGATGACCGACACCATCGTCAGCGAAACGCCGAGCTCAGTGGCGAAAAACGGCAACGTCGCCAGCAGCAGTCCCTGCCCCATCGCCAGCAGGGCGGTCGGCAGGTAGACGGCTAGCAGCAACTCGTTCCGGCGCATGCGGCGACTTTCAACTGGAGGCGCGGCGGGAGGTGACAGCGTTGTCCAGCGGCATCCTACCAAACAACTCCCCGGATTGGGTTGCTCGACGACAGCCCGTTCATGGCCCGGTGATATACTTCACGCTGCGGATACATTGGCACAGAGCCTGCCATTTTCCACTCAATTCGGGCCGCCGGTTCCACAGCAAGCCGCTCCGCAATCCACCTGCCGACCTCACCTCAGGACCAGACCACCTTGCTCCGACGACTTTTCCGCCGTCAGGCTGAACCCGACATCCAACTCGAAAAGGGTCTCGAGAAGACACGTCGCGGCGTGTTCCTGGAGATCACTCGCCTCTTCGACCGCACCGAGATCGACGATGAACTGTTCGAAGACCTGGAGATGCTCCTCATTCAGGCCGACGTGGGTTGGGATGTTTCCCAGCAACTCGTCGCCGAACTGCAGGACACCATCCGCCGCGAACACATCGTCAATCCATCCGATGCACGTGAAGTTCTGCGATTGGAAATGATCAAGTTGCTGGAACTGGCTTCCCGCAATCGCAAGGTCAAGATCCTGCAGCGCGGCGTACCGTTCGTCATCCTCGTCGTCGGCGTCAACGGCACCGGCAAGACCACGGCGATCGCCAAGCTCACGCAGTACCACAAGAACTTCGGCCGCTCGGTGATCCTGGCTGCCGGGGACACTTTCCGTGCCGCTGCGATCGACCAGCTGAAGGTCTGGGGCGAACGCCTCGATGTGCCGGTCATCGCCCACCAGGAAGGTGCCGATCCGGGCGCCATCGTCTTCGACGCCATGCAGGCTGCTCATGCCCGCAACGCCGATGTCCTGATCGTCGATACTGCCGGTCGCCTGCACACCAAGAACAACCTGATGGCCGAACTGCAGAAACTCCGGCGCATCATGCAGAAGCAGGTGCCGGATGCGCCCCAGGAAGTGATCCTCGTGATCGATGCCACCACCGGTCAGAACGGTCTGGTCCAGGCAAACGAGTTCACCAAGTCGGTGGAAATCAGCGACATCTTCATTTCCAAGCTCGACAGCACCGCCCGGGGCGGAATCGCCTTCTCTGTCGCCAAGGAGATGGGCACGCCGATCTCCTACGTGGGAACGGGCGAGAAGGCCACCGACCTCGCCGAGTTCCGCCCTGATACCTATGTCGATTCGCTCTTCTTTGGTGAAGGCGAGGGATTCTAGCCCATGTTCGAAACACTTTCCGATCGCCTCAACGAGACATTTGGCAAACTCGGCCGCAAGTCACGTCTGACGGAAGAAGATGTCGATGTCGCCATGCGCGATGTCCGGCGGGCGCTGCTCGAAGCCGACGTCAACTTCAAGGTCGTCAAGGAATTCGTTTCCAGGGTCCGCGAACGGGCTGTCGGGCAGGATGTCCTCAAGTCCCTGACCCCGGCGCAGACGGTCATCGGCATCGTCAACGAAGAACTCATCCAGATTCTCGGCTCCGAACTGGTCCCACTCCAGAATCCCGAGAAGCCGCCCCAGATCCTGATGATGGTCGGCCTCAACGGCGCTGGTAAGACCACTCACTCCGGCAAGCTGGCGTTGAGCCTCCGCAAGCAGGGCCGCAACCCGCTCCTGGTCGCGGCTGACGTCTACCGGCCCGCTGCCATCAAACAGTTGCAGACGCTCGGCAAGCAGATCGACATTCCGGTCTACGAAGAAGGCACCGGCTCCGACCCTGTCTCCATCGCCCGCAATGCAATCCAGTTCGCCAATGGCCGCGGCTTCAACCCGGTCATCATCGACACCGCTGGACGGCTCCAGATCGACGAGAACCTGATGCAGGAACTCGTGCGGATGAAGGAGGCGGTCAACCCGACCGAAATCCTCCTCGTCGCCGACGCGATGACCGGCCAGGAGGCGGTTGGGGTCGCCGAAGAATTCGATCGCCAGCTCGACATCACTGGCCTGGTGCTGACCAAGATGGACGGCGACGCCCGTGGCGGCGCGGCGCTGTCGATTCGCTCTGTCACCGGCATCCCCATCAAGTTCATCGGCACCGGCGAAAAGATGGACGCCCTCGAAGCGTTCCACCCCGATCGTCTGGCCGGTCGCATCCTCGGCATGGGCGACGTGCTCTCCCTGATCGAGCGTGCCCAGGAACAGACCGACGAGCAGGAAGCCGAACGCCTCCAGGCCCGGATGATGAAGGGGCAGTTCGACCTCGAAGACTTCCTCGAACAGCTGCAGAAGATCAAGCAGATGGGTCCGCTGAGCCAGATCATGGAGATGATCCCCGGTCTCGGCCAGCAGATGCGGCAGGCGAAAGCCCAGATCTCCGACGACGACTACAAGCAGGTTGAAGCCATCATTCGCGGCATGACCCCCTGGGAGCGACGTAACCCGGAACGGATCGACCACAGTCGCCGCCGCCGGATTGCCCGCGGCAGCGGCGTCGACCGGCAGGACGTCAACCGTCTCCTGTCCCAGTTCAAGGACATGCAGAAGATGATGGGGCAGTTCGGCCAGATGGCGAAAAAGGGCAAGATGCCCAAAAACATGCGAGGCCTGAACCTGCCGTTCGACATGTAATGACCACCTCCCGTCACATGAGGTTGAACGCGTGCAACGTTGGTACATCACGTTTCATGGTGGACAGCATCACCATGCCTGGAACAACATTCACGCGTTCGACCTTGATGGAAAGCCGCTTGGCAAGGTCCTCGAGACCTCCGGATTGCCGGATGGCACGGAGTTGCGCGAATTGCGTGGCTTCGTCTTCGGCAGCGATGGCGACCTTTACGTCACCAACGCCTGGCAAGGCGGTTCCCACATCCTGCGTTTCCACGGCAACCTGAACGATCGCGGTCGTCACGACTTCCGCGATGTCTTCATCGAGCAACACGCCGCCAACCCCGCCCTGTCACATCCGTTCGATGTCTCCTTCGGCGCCCAGGGACACCTCTTCGTGCCCAGCCAGGACACGAACGTCGTCAGCCGCTACTTTGGCCCAACTGCAACAACAACACCCGGTGCTCCCATGCCGGTTCCGCCCGCCATCAAGGACCTGGCCCGGCCAGACATCCCTCCGGGCACCTTCGTCCCCTCCCGCCACCATTCCGATCATGGACTTTCGTCCGTTCGTGGCACCACCTTCGGTCCCGATGACAACCTCTACGTGGTCGACCGGGACGAGAATGCGGTCAAGGCCTATGACGGTCGCACCGGTCACCACCTCCGCACTTACCACCATCAGCACCTCGCTCGACCAATCCATGTTCAACCCGCCCGCAATGACCGCACCTTGCTGGTCGGCAGCCGCGATCATCACGCCATCATCGGCATCAATGTCGACACCGGTGCCGCGTCGGAGGTCGTCAAACCCGAAGCTGGAGGCTTGCGCTCACCTGCCGGGTTCGACTTCGGGCCAGATGGGCAACTTTATGTTGCCAGCCGCGACACACAAAAGGTGCTGCGCTTCGACCCCGACTCCGGCAAGCCCGACCGGCAACCATTCATCGCCGGCCTCGATGACCTCCCCGAGTTCCTCCGCCTCGTCGACGTGAACTAGCGTTCAGATACCCCCCTTTCCAGCCTCCTGCCAGAACGGCCAGGGTTCGCGCTGGCGAGATTTCGCCTGCTCGATGCGTTCGATAGTTAGGGCGACAACTGAACCTCCTCGGCGTCGGTCGCCAGCGCCTCGTCCTCGTGACCAGATGGCGCCGGTTCGCGTGTATTCGCGGTATTCCGCACTAAACATCCCCACCAAAACCCCATGGAATCAACGAACGTGGGAATTACCGAATTCAGGAATTAGCGCGGAACGATTGCGTGGCCGATCCCGGAAGCAGGCATGGTTCCGATCCGGGGACCGTGCGACACCTGCCCATCACTCCGGTTCGACGCTCGCCGATCGGCAGGGAAGGCCGACCAGTTGGCACTGCTGAAAACTGGGAACTCCAGGACCCTTGCAAATTTCTTAGCCTATGCTAATTTAGATGCAGATAACTCTTGGACCTCAGTCCGGAGACAGGAGACCAATGTCCGAACCCAAACCAATCACGATCTCATCCCGCTGGCGCGTCGGCGCTATCGTTGCGATTCCAGCGGCGGTCCTCACCTGGGCTGCCTTTCGACCACCAGCCAGTGACTCCCGCGACCCGAACCGGTTCACCGTCGTCGCCACCACCGGTCAGGTCGGGGACCTTGCCCGAACGATCGGCGGCGATCACGTCGATGTCATCACACTCATGGGACCCGGCGTCGATCCTCACCTGTTCAAGGCCAGCGAGTCCAACGTCATCGATCTGATCGACGCCGACCTCATCCTCTACAGCGGTCTGCACCTCGAAGGAAACCTCTCCGAGGTCCTCGAACAAGCCAGCGAGCGCATCACCACAGTTGCCGTCACCGCCGGGATTCCGGAATCCGAACTGATCATGCCCACTGACAATGCCTTTTATGGCAACCCCGATCCACACTTCTGGTTCGATCCGGCGCTGTGGGCGATGGCTGCCGCCGAAACGGCTGAAGCATTCGCTGCGGCCGACCCTGACAACGCCGAGTCCTATTTCGCCAACGCGGCCGCCTATCAGGACGAGGTCATGGCGCTCGACGCCTGGGCCTCCGAGCAATTCGCGGAGATTCCCGAGCAGAGCAGGATTCTGGTAACCGCTCACGACGCCTTCGGCTACCTCGGTCGCCGCTATGGCATCGAGGTGGCAGGACTCCAGGGCATCAGCACCTCATCGGAAGCTGGTGTCCGCGACGTCCAGAACATCGCCACCCTGATTGCCGATAACGAGATCAGGGCCATCTTCGTCGAATCGAGTGTGCCCCGCCGCACCATCGAAGCGGTCCAGGTGGCCTCCGAGGATCGCGGCTGGGACGTCGTCATCGGCGGCCAGCTCTACTCAGACGCCCTCGGCGATGCCGGCACGCCCGAAGGCACCTGGCTCGGCATGATGCGCTACAACGTCGACACCATCGTCTCCGGGCTGACCGGAAGGGATCAGGAATGACCGCCCACGTGATCGAAGCCCGGGATCTGACCGTGGCCTACAACGAATCGCCAGTCCTTTGGGACTTGGATATCGACATCAATGAAGGCAAGGCAACTGCTATTGTCGGACCAAACGGGGCCGGGAAAAGTACCCTGTTGAAGGCGATTCTGGGTCTCGTTCCCATTGCCGCCGGTGCGACCCGGATCTTCGATTCCAGCCTGGACCAGGTTCGCCAGCGAGTCGCCTACGTGCCGCAGCGAGGGTCGGTCGATTGGGACTTTCCCACCAACGCGCTCGATGTCGTGGTCATGGGCCGCTACGGACGACTCGGCTGGTTCCGCCGCCCAGGTCGTGCCGACCGCGAGATTGCCCGGGAATGCCTCGATCGGGTGGGTATGGCGAGTTTCGCCGACCGCCAGATCAGCCAGCTTTCCGGCGGTCAGCAACAACGGGTCTTCCTCGCCCGCGCGCTTGCCCAGCAGGCCGATCTCTACCTGATGGACGAGCCGTTCGTCGGCGTCGACGCCGTCACCGAGCGGGCCATCGTCCAACTGCTCCATGAAGTTCGCGACGCCGGAAAAACGGTCGTCGCCGTTCACCACGACCTCGAGTCGGTGAAGGACTACTTCGACAACGTCATCCTGCTCAATGTGGGACTGATTGCCGCTGGCCCGGTCTCCGAAGTCTTCACTGAAGAGAACCTGCGCCGGACCTATCAGGCCCCAGCCAATCCTCTGTTGGAACGTGGATCGGCCCCAGTCCGAGCCGGTTCGGAAATGGCCCCGGTGGAGGCGATGTTGCGATGATTGCCCTCCTGCCTCTCGCGTTCCTCGATCTCTCGTGGGACGCTACGCTCCGCAACGTCATCCTTGGTTCCGTCATCCTCGGCATGACCAGCGGCATGGTCGGCGCCTTCGCCGTACTGCGGCGCCAAAGTCTGATTGGCGATGCCCTGGCCCACGCCGCGCTGCCCGGCATCTGCCTGGCATTCATGATCACCGGCACGCGCTCTACAGAGGTACTCCTGATCGGCGGTGCCATCAGCGGACTCCTGGGAACGTTGGTGCTCCTGGTCATCAACCGCTGGTCGATCATCTCGATGGAAACGGGCCTCGGGATTGTCCTGAGTGTATTCTTCGGGTTCGGCATCCTCCTCCTCACCCGCATCCAGCACACTGGCGACGCAGCCCAGAGCGGTCTCGACCGCTTCATCTTTGGCCAGGCGGCGACCATCCTGCCGCGCGATGTCGTGGTCATGTCCGTGGTCGCGGTTGTGGTGATCGGCATCCTGTTCCTGACCTTCAAGGAACTGAAACTGCTCACCTTCGATCCTCTCTTTGCCGCCAGCCTCGGCTTCAACTCATCAGTGCTGGGCGCGTTGCTCTCCGGCCTGCTGGTCCTGACGATCATGATTGGCCTGCAAACCGTGGGCGTCATCCTGATGGTCTCCCTGCTGATCGCTCCCGCCGTCGCCGCCCGGCAATGGACCTCCAGCCTCTCGGGCATGGTGCTCGTCTCGGGCATGTTCGGCTTGATCGCCGGTGTCAGCGGTTCCGTAGCCAGCAGCCTGATCGACCGGCTGCCGACCGGGCCGATGATCGTCATCGCCGCCTCGGTGCTGGTCGCCTTCTCGCTCCTGTTTGCGCCAGAGCGGGGCGTGCTGGCCACCTGGCAGTCACGTCGCCGCCGCGCCGAGCAGTTCAAGGAAGTGCTCCTCGCCGCCGACCATCATGGAGTGACCTCGCGATGAGTGCTCCCACCATCATCATGATTACTGGCGCCCTGGTTGGCGCATCCTGTGGGCTAATTGGCGCCTGGCTCGTGTTGCGGCGACTGGCCCTGATGGGCGACGCCATTTCACACAGCGTCCTGCTCGGCATCGTCATGGTCTTTGCCATCACCCACTCCCGGTCTCCGCTGCTGATGACGATTGGCGCGGGAGCGGTCGGTCTGCTGACGGTCGCCATGGTTGCCTGGATTCAGCGCACCGGGTTGGTGAAGGAGGACGCGGCGATCGGGCTGGTCTTCCCGTTCCTCTTCGCCCTCGGGGTCTTCATGATCTCGCGCTTCCCTACCACGGTGCATATCGATGTCGATGCCGTGCTGTTCGGAGAGATCGCCTACGTGCCGCTCTATCACCTCGAACTCTTCGGGCGTGACCTTGGGGTCCAGGCGTTCTGGACGCTCGGGATCATGCTGGCGATCAATATCCTGCTGGTGACGGTGCTCTACAAGGAATGGAAGCTCTCGACCTTCGATGCAGGGTTTGCTGCCGCCATCGGATTCTCCCCGGTGCTGCTCCATTACCTGCTGATGGGGGCCGTCTCCGCGACCACGGTGGTGTCCTTCGACGCGGTGGGCGCAGTCCTGGTTGTCGCCATGCTGATCGTGCCGGCTGCCACTGCCCAACTGCTGACGCGCGACCTGCCGACCATGTTGTTGCTGTCGATGGGCATTGGCGCGGCATCGTCGGTCGTCGGGTACTACCTGGCGCGCTGGATTGATGGATCGGTCGCCGGTGCCATGGCCACCTCCCTGGGTGTGATGTTCCTGGTAGCGTTCCTGGCGTCACCCAGCCAGGGCGTCCTCGCCCGGGCCAGGGTTCGCGCGCGCCAACGTCGGGCCTTCCTCCAGGAACTATTGGTCGCCCATATCGCCGCCAAACCGGGCGGTGTGGCAGCAGTCTCCCTGGCTGACGATTTCGGTTGGGCGGCCACCACCACCCAGGCAGCCCTGCGCGATGCCATGTCTGCACGCCGCATCGTGGAATCCAAACAGGGTATCCTGACCGTTCCCTCCTCGCTGGAGGGAGCAGGCGGACCAGTGAACTGATCGATGTGGATTGAGGGAGCAGTGGCCATGTCCCAGCCCAAGGAAGCAACCCAGGTTGTGCCGGCCCGGTTTGGTGGAGACACCCGGGTGACGACGGCCATGGAGGACTATCTCAAGACCGCCTTCCTCATCGACCAGGACGGCCTGCCGATCACCAATCTGCGGCTGGCCGAACGGTTGGGTTTCTCGAACCCTTCCGTCACCAACATGATGAAGAAGCTCGACGAACTCAAGCTGGTAGTGCACAACCCCTATCATGGTGCGCAGTTAACGCCTGCCGGACGTGCGATTGCCCTGGAAGTGATCCGCCATCATCGGCTCCTCGAACTCTATCTGGCCGAAGCGCTTGGCTACGATCTGGACGAAGTCCACGCCGAAGCCGAACGACTCGAACACCACATGTCGGAAGAGTTGGAAGCACGGATGGAGCAGGTCCTGGGGTTCCCCCAATTCGATCCACACGGCGACCCGATTCCTGGCCGCGATGGCACGCTGCCCGAAATCATCGACATCGCATTGCTGGGCGCCGAATCAGGGGTCGATCATGAAGTGAGCCGCGTCAGCGACCGCAATCCTGAGACGTTGACGGCCATTCTGGGCGCCGGAATCAAGCCCGGAACCACGGTGGCCATGGTCGAAGCCCCGGTCGACGACCAGACGGTATCGCTCCGTGTGTCGGGCGAATCCATGCAGCTCCCGTGGGACGTGGTGAAGGGGATCCGGGTCGTGCAGCCAGACCAGGGAACACCTACTTCCTGAGCCAGGCGCCCTCCAGCTCGTCGAGGATGCCCGGTTCCATCTGGGCCGATTCGTACATGCCACGTTCGCGCCGCTGGCGCATGGCTTCGAATAGCGAGACGGCACAAGCGACCGAGATATTGAGGCTCTCGACCATGCCGTGCATGGGAATCGCCACCGTCCCATCCGCCCGCTCGAGCACCCGCTCACTCACGCCCCGATGCTCGTTGCCGAAGACCAGCGCTGTTGGCGCCGCCAGGTCGAGCTCGTAGAGATCGTGTGAGGTTTCCCCGAGGAATGTCGCCCAGATCTGCATTCCTTGCGCTCGCAGGACATCGAAGCAGGCATCCACACTCTCGTGAAAGTGCGTGCGCACCCACTTGGCAGCCGAGGCCGACGTGGTGCGATGGAATGCCCGGGTCGGAGGCGTTTCATGCACATAGACCAGGTGAACATCGAGCACGCCAGTCGCGTCGCAACTCCGCAGCACGGCGCTGGCGTTGTGCGGATCGTGAACGTCCTCCAGCACAACCGTCAGCGAAGGTTGGCGTTGTTCGAGCACCTTCCGCACCCTCGCCTGCCGCTGCTCGGTCCGGGGATACCTGAAGGTCTTCACGCCCTGTCTGGCATCTGGCTTCCGCTCCGCCACCCTATCGTCCCTTCTGGCTCTGGCCGCGCCGGAAACGGGAGAAGAACGTCGGATCGGGGTTGAGTCCCTTTGCCCGCTCGTCGGCCCGTTCCGGGGTCGGCGCATCCGGATCGATGATCGGCTCGCCAAGGACCGTGAGCGTGACCCGGTTCACGATCGATGCAATCAGGGCCGGTCCAATCAGGAGCATGGGCAGCACCATCAGGGACATCACCAATGACAGGAAAACCAGGAACACCGACAGGAACATGCTGAGGAACGGCCGGCTGACCAGCACGAACATGGCGCCCCGGAATGCGTTCTTCACGCCCGATTCCATCGTGCCGGCCATGGAAAAGGCATAGAGCGAGATGACCAGCAACAGGACGAACATCACCGTCCAGAGCGGCACCATGGCAGCAAAATAGCTCTCGATCCCACTAAAGAAGGTGAGATTCCAGACCAGCATGAGCAGGAACGGCAGGGTGAATACCGCTATCCCCCACGACCGTTTCCACGATGCCTTGAACACCTCCCAGGCGTCGCCGAACTCCGGCGTCGCACCGAGGCGGCGCGGATCGGCCACGGACATCAGGGCAGTCGTCGCAGGCGGCCCCGGCACGATGAGGATGGCAGCGAGCCACCAGCTCAGGGACAACAGGGCGAACACCATGAACTGGCTGAACGTATCGCGCAGTCCAGCCCAGATCAGTTTCAACAGCAACACCGGCAAGCTCTCTGACGGAGGCGAACACAAGCGTGGAATCAGGGGCCACGTAGCCAAAGTGTAACGCGCTCCACCTGGCCGGTCTGGCATGATCCGCAGGAAGAGCAGTCAGCCCGGCAGGGTTGACCGGCATTGACTGTTCGGCAGCCAGGTAGGCCTGCCAACTCCAAACTTGGCCAGACACCTGCCTTGCCCACCCGGATGCTGGATTCATGCTCCCAGGTCCGACACCAACTGCATCTGGTACCGGCGATCGAACACAGGCGAACAGCGACCGCAGGACCAGGTTCCCTTGCGCCGGCGCTGTACCTGCATCTGGCACTGGGGGCAGGCATAGACATAGCGCAGCGGTCGCCGCGACGGGGGAATCAGGGCCGATCGAATCTCGTGAAGGCTGGCACCGGTAAGCGCTGCAACCCGATGCGCGATTCGATCGTGGCCGTGGTGGGAATGGCGCCGATGGTCGCCATCGAGATGATCGCGCATGTGCACGAGTTCTTCGGCCACCACCACTTCCAGGGCTTTCGGCTGGCTGGTGTCGATCCGGTCAATGTTGATCAGCACCGCGTGCTTCTGCTGGTGCCGGAGGAAGCAATACGCTCCCCCATATCTAGCAGGGATATGTCGCTTCAGCCAGCCTCCGTACGTCTTGCGGTCAGTGGTCAACCACAAATCGTCGGTTGGCAGGTGCAGCGCTTCGACGTAGGCGGCCACAAGCGGCAGCACAACTGGATCGCAGGCCTCGGTTTTCACTGTGCTCCTCGTCGAACGCTCAGGGTCATCCGGAGCGGGCAGTCTACAATGCCTGTCGAGTCTCCGCACGGATGCACACCGGGGACGTCAATCAGGCTTGCCAAACCCGCGCGCGACCAGGATCGTCACCAGATGCCATCACCCTCCCGACCCCGCCTTGAAGCCCAACGCACGAACGAGCGACCACACGTGCTGGTGGTGAGCGACGACACCGACCTGAGCACATTCCTGGTGGAGGGATTGCCCCTGGGCGGATTCTGGGTTTCGGTGGTAGCCAGCGGCCTGCAGGCGCTGGAAGTGTTCCGGCTCCGCCAGTTCGACCTCGTGGCGGTCGATGCTGGCATGCAGTCGTTCGATGGTCTCGAGTTTCTGCGCCGCCTGCGCGGACTGTCGACCCTTGGGAGCGGGAACGGATCGCGCACGACCGCTCCCGCCGTGCTCTTTGGCGAACTTCCCATTTCCCCCAGCGAACTAAGCGTCCTGGGCGTTGAACGGGTCTTCACCCCGCCGGTGGAACTCGACGAGGTCGTTCGCCAGCTCCACGAAGTGTTCGCCGCGTGGCGTCAGGCCAACCCGAACGTTCCGCTGGCAGACTCGGCCAATCTCGCCTTCTGACGCTTCTTTCGTCCCCCGCCAAGTTCCTCGGTTTCACCGGTGACCGCATAAACCACCCGCTCGCAGATGTTGGTCACCCGATCGGCGATCCGCTCAAGATTGTGGGATGCCCAAAGCAAGCGCGTGGCCCGGTTGATGGTGCTGGGGTCCGCCATCATGTAGGTCAGCAGCTCGCGGAAGATCTGGTCATTCAGGTCATCGACGTCATCGTCCCGAATGGCCGTGCGCCGGGCAAGTTCGACATCCCGCTCCATGAACGAGGTGATCGACTGGCCCAGCATTTCGCGCGCGATGACGCTCATGCGGGGAAGATCGACCAGGGGCTTGAGGATCGGCTCGTCAGACGTATCGATCACGATCTTGGCGATACCGGCCGCGTGGTCTCCCATGCGCTCCAGGTCGGTGAAGATCTGAAGTGCCGCCGCGATCATCCGCAGGTCACTCGCCATCGGTGCCTGGGTGGCGATGATGGTCAGCGCGGTGTCCTCACCCTCCCAGCGGGCCTTGTCGATCTCCTTGTCGGACTTCCGAACCTGCTTCGCCAGGATGACATCCTGGGTTTGCATGGCATCGATCGATCGCGCGATGGCCTTGTCAACCATGCTGGCCATCAGCACCACGTGGTCGCGCAGGTCTTCGATCTGTTGCTCGTATGCTGTACGGACCATGTTCTCTCATTCCCTCTCGTCGGCAGCAGAATTAGCCGAACCGACCAGTAATGTAGTCCTCGGTGCGCCGGTCATCGGGATTGGTGAACAACTTTTCAGTGGGTGCAGCCTCAACCATAATCCCCTGGCGCCGCTCGTTCAGTGAAAAGAAAACGGTCTTGTCGCTAACGCGGGCAGCCTGCTGCATGTTGTGGGTAACGATGATGATCGTGTAGTTCTGCTCCAGTTCGCGGAGCAGTTCCTCGATCTTGAGGGTGGATATCGGGTCAAGCGCTGAGGCAGGCTCATCCAGCAGGATGACATCGGGGTTGATGGCCAGCGCCCGGGCGATGCAGAGGCGCTGCTGCTGGCCACCGGAGAGGGCCATGCCGCTCTCCTTCAGCTTGTCCTTGACTTCTTCCCACAGCGCGGCCTGGCGAAGGCACCGCTCGACGTGCTCCTTCATGTTGCCCTTGTAGCCGTTGATGCGGGCACCCCAGGCCACATTGTCGAAAATGCTCTTGGGGAACGGATTCGGCTTCTGGAACACCATGCCGATGCGCCGCCGCACCTCGACCGGATCGACCTTGGGCGAGTTGATCTCCTGGCCAAAGTAGAGAATGCTGCCTTCCACCCTGGCACTCGGAACGAGATCGTTCATCCGGTTGATGCAGCGAAGCACGGTGCTCTTGCCGCACCCGGAAGGACCGATGAACGCCGTTATCTTGTTCTTCGGAATGTCGATGTCGACATCATTGACCGCGTGGAAGTTGCCGTAGAACACGTTCAGGTTGCGAAGTTGAACGACGGGCTCAGAGGCTTCGAGACCTTCGCTGTGCTTGAAGTTCGACGCGGCGACACGGGTGCCTGGGGTGGCCTGGGTTTGAGTGACCATGGACTACATCCTGTTCTTGCTGAGACGCTGGCGGAGAATGATGGCGAAAGCATTCATGGCGAGGAGCACGATGAGGAGCACGAGAATCGCTGCCGCCGCCAGGTGCTCGAATTCCTTCTGCGGGCGCGCCGACCAGTTGTAGATCTGCACCGGCATGGCCGTGAACGAACTGAGGGGACCATCGGGCCGGGTGAGCACCAGGCTCGACGCGCCAACCACGATCAGCGGCGCCGTCTCACCAATCGCGCGTGACATCGAGAGAATCATTCCGGTCAGGATGCCAGGCATGGCGGAAGGCAGCACGTGCGATCGAATGGTCTGCCATTTGGTGGCGCCAAGTCCATACGAGGCCTGGCGGAGACCCAGCGGAACCGCCCGGAGTGCTTCCTGCGACGAGATGACCACCACCGGCAAAATCAACAGGCCCATGGTCAGGGCACCAGCCGAGATGCTGCGCCCCAGGTTCAGCCACTGCACGAATATGACGAGGCCGAGCAGACCGTAAACGATCGACGGCACCCCGGCGAGATTCGAGATATTGGTCTGCACGAACCGGGTGAATCCATTCTTGGGCGCATATTCTTCGAGATAGACCGCGGTGCCCACGCCGACGAAGAAGGAGAAGATCGCGGAGCCAACCACGATCCAGATCGACCCCCAGATGCCGGAGTTCATGCCCGCCTGTTCTGGCTTGCGTGAGGGCATGTCCGTCACCAGGTGCCACGAGAGCCAGTTCCATCCTGGTTGGATGATGGACCAGAGCAGCATGCCCAATAGCACGATGGCCATCGCGGTCGACGCCAGGAAGATCCACTGCCAGATCTTTCCGGTCAGCAGGCGCGTCGCAACCCGGGGATTCCAGGCCTTACTTGTTGCGGTCGTGAGCGTAGCCACGTCGCGCTCTCCAGCAATTTCAGCCATCAGTCGTACTCCTCCCGGAACCGCCGGGCCACCCAATGGCTAAGCAGATTCATGATCAGGGTCATGAAGAACAACAGCAGACCCACGGCAAACACCGAGTAGAACTGAACGGACCCGCGAGCGACATCGCCACTAAAGGCCTGGGCAATGAACCCGGTCATCGTCTGCATGCTTTCGCGTGGATCCCACGCACCAGCCGTTCCCATGCCGGAAGGACGGCTGCCGGCCGCCAGGGCCACGATCATCGTTTCGCCAATAGCCCGCGACACCGCGAGGATGAACGAGGCGATGATGCCGGAGATCGCCGCCGGAACGACCACGCGAACGGCCGTTTCAAATTTCGTGGCGCCCAGACCGTAGGCCGCTTCCCGCAAGGACCGCGGCACAGCCCGCATGGCGTCTTCGGAGAGTGATGCCACCAGCGGCAATGTCATGATGCCCACCGCAATTCCGGCCGCCAGACCATTGAACACGCCGACATCCAGGAACGGATCCAGCAGCTTGGGGGTGATGAAATTGAGGGCGAAGAACCCGTACACGATCGTCGGCACGCCCGCCAGGATCTCGAGCACCGGTTTCAGGATCGAACGCGGCCGCTCCCCTGCGTATTCGCTGAGATAGATCGCCGCCATCAGGCCAAACGGAATCGAGACGAGGGCCGAGATGCCGGCGATGACCAGCGTTCCTCGCACCAGCGGCAGCACGCCAAAGCTGCCATTGTCGAAGAGCGCGGTCCAGGTTCTCCCGAACAGGAAGTCGCTGATCGGGACCTGCCGGAAGAATTCGAACGACTCGTAGAGCAGAATGAAGATGATCCCGACCGTGGTGAGCAACGTGAACAGCGCGCAGGCCGTCATGATGTACCTGGCGGTGAGTTCGGAGACGGTGCGGTTTCGCTTTCCGGAAAGGTCGAGCGGGGGGCGGGTGAACCCGTTCTCGTTTGGCGCCACGGTCGCCATGGCGTTCTCCCTCAATGAAGTGCGTCGACCAATCGTCCAATGCAGGTGCGGGATCGGTCATCAGGTTGAACCGTCGATGGCCCGGCCGCGATTCTTCGCGGCCGGGCCAAACGTGTTGCGATGAATCAGGCAGCCGGGGTTGCGGCAGCGGCGGAGCTGTCTGGCGCAAGTTCACCGGAGATGGCACCCTCGACCTTCTCCTGCTCGGCAGCGAGCACATCACCCGGCAGCGGCACATAGCCAACGTCGGTGGCCAGCGGGCCGCTCTCGGCGAGGTAGAAGCGGATGAATTCCTGCAGGGCCGGATCAGACTGCAGCTCACCAGCGTTGACGTAGATGAACAGCGTGCGGGACAGCGGGGCGTACGAGCCATCGCTGATGGTCTCGATGGCCGGAACCACGCCGCCATCACCGTTGTCGATGGCGATCGCCTTCAGCGAATCGGCATTCTCTTCGTAGTACGTGAAGCCGAAGTAGCCGAGCGCATACGGGCTGCCCATCACACCCTGCACGAGAACGTTGTCGTCTTCGCTGGGAATGTAGTCGGTGCGCACGGCGGACTCACCGAGGATGGCTTCGTTGAAGTAGTCGAACGTACCCGAGTCGGCACCCGGGCCGTAGAGCTCGATCGTCTCGGCCGGCCAATCCGGGTTGACGTCGGCCCAGGTGGTCACACCACCGTCTTCGCTCCAGATCTGCTGGAGCTGCTCGACGGTCAGGGTATCGACGAAGTCGTTCTCGGCGCTGACGACGACCGTGATGCCGTCGTAAGCAACGTCGAAGACGTAGAACTCCACGCCATTGGAAGCGGCCAGTTCGGCTTCCTCAGCCTTGATTTCGCGCGAGGCGTTGGAGACCTGAATCTCACCGTTGGCGAACCGCTCGAACCCGCCACCGGAGCCGGAAACGCCATTGGTCACCGTGATGCCGGGGGCAACCGCAGCGAACTCTTCGATCACGGCTTCGGTCAGCGGTCCAACCGTCGACGAGCCGTCAGCCTCGATCTTGCCGGAAATTTCGCCGATGTTGTCAGGAGCCTGGTATTCGGTCTGGGCCGAGACAATGCCAAAGCGAGCCAGCGGGGCAGCCGCGAACACGGCAGCCGAGCCAATCACCATCTTGCGCCGGGAAATCACTGCGTCAAACACGTTCGAACTCCTTGGTATTGCTGCTGCGAACAGCTGAACCGATTGTTGAAACCGATGTTGGTGGGCGACGCCAGGCAACGGGTGAGTCGTGATTGACTCACGCGCCATCCGCCAGCGCCTCGGAACCTGCCTCCGCATCCATCACAAAGCGGTACCCCGCTCCATAGACCGTGCGAATGCAGTCATTCGTGAGCCCGGCCGCCTGCAACTTGCCGCGCAGCCAGGAAATGTGAACGTCGACCGTGCGCTCATCCACGAACACATCGGTGCCCCAGATCTGGTCGAGCAGGTCCTGCCGCTGGAACACGCGTCCTGGCTCCATCGCCAGCGTGACCAGCAGCCCAAACTCCTTCGGCCTCAGGGACAACTCGACGTCGCCAATCCGCGCCTGGCGACGATCCGGCTCGATCTGCAACGCTCCGCGATATAGCACGGCCGGTGGTCGCGCAGCAATGACCGCTCGACGACGGACGTTCGCGCGAACCCGGGCCAGCAGCTCCCGCAGGGCGAATGGCTTGACCACATAGTCGTCGGCGCCCAGTTCGAGCCCATCGACGCGGTCCTGCTCTTCACCCCGGGCAGACAACATCAGAACCGGAAAGTCGTGGCGTTGCCGAACCGAACGCAGGACCTGATATCCGTTGAGCCCAGGCAGCATGACATCCAGAATCATCAGGTCGAGGCTGTTGCCTTCAGCGGCAACGACGTCGAGTGCCGAGGGGCCATCGGCCGCACACAGCACGCGATAACCTTCTCGCGTGAGATTGAATGTCAGGGTGCTGCGCAGGGTCGGATCGTCCTCTACCAGAAGAACCGTGGTCTCTTCTGTTTCCCGCTCGATCGCCTGTGCCGCCATTCCGCTCCGATGCCTCCACGAACCGACTGGTCGAGTTCACGATTGGGAGTATCGGCGGGTGAGATTAATGGTCTGTTACCCGAGTGTTAAATCTCTGGCGGCCATTCGTTAACGTTGCAAGGCAGATCGTTAACGATCGGTGGGGGTAGCCACGGTTGGCAGCGCGGCGAGGTCGGTCGGTCGGGATGCACCGGCATCGAGATAGGCAACAGCGGTCGAGACAAAGGGATCGCCACTCAGCGCGCTGGAACCGCCGGTCCCGGTCAACACCACGTCGGGCTGAACGCCCTCATCCTGGATGCGTCCCTTGCTGGGCGTGAACCATTCAGCCACGGTCACCCGCAACGACGCCCCGTCGGTGAAGTCGAAAATGCGCTGCACCGAGCCCTTGCCCACCGTCGGCTGCCCCATCACCAGCGCGCGGTCGTAGTCGCGCAAGGAACCGGCAACGATTTCGGCAGCGCTCGCCGTGTTGGAATCGACCAGCACGATCAGCGGCAGCGACGTCGGCGGCACATCCCCATTGATGATCGGAATCTCGACTTCGTCACCGCGGCCCGGCGTGGTGTCCTCGAACATGGCGGGACCAATGTCGTCATCGAGGAAGCGCCCAATGGTTTCCTGGGCCGCTTTCACCCACCCGCCACCATTGCCACGCAGATCGAGGATGATGCCGGTGGTGCCGTTCGTTTCAGCTTCGGCCAGTGCGGCATCCAGCTCGGCAATCGTGCGATCGCCAAAGATATCGACCGCGATTCGCATGTAGGACGTCCCGTCGATCATCTCCCACGTGACCTGGTGAACGATGATCGCCTCCCGTTCGACTGTGACCGTCACCGGGCCGGAGTTGGCGTCTTGCACAAGGGTGAGATCGACCGTGGAACCAACCGGACCACGCAAATCCAGGCCGGTGAAGTCGCCGTCGATCGATGCCACCGGTCGGTTGTCGATGCGTTCGATGACGTCTCCGGCAACGATCCCGGCGCGATCGGCCGGCGAGTCCGGCGCCACCCGCGCCACGGAGACAAGCCCCCCTACCTCCTGCAGGGTGACACCGATGCCGCCGTATTTGCCTTCCAGTTCGCTGGCGGCCACCTGCGCTTCATCCGGTGGGAGATACCGGGTGTAATCGTCATTGAGACTGGCGAGCATGCCATTGATGGCATGTTGTTCGAGCGAGGACTCGAAGGTCAGCTGATCGTCTGGCGACGTAGGCCGGTAGTAATAGTTGTCCATCAACACGCCGGTCACCGCGTCCACATCGGAGGTGGATGCCTGCTCGACCTGACTGGCGGTTTCCCGGCCGATGAAGATTCCGCCCGAGACTCCCACCAGCAGGACCAGCAGAAAGAGGGCCGCCATGCGAAGATAGACATGCATTGGCGACATCGAAGGCGTTGACCGGGATGGTCTGGTTGACGTGGTTTCGGGCGTCATGAAATGTCCTGCCGGTTCCGGTTCCGTCGCAGTGCGGACCGTGGGTAGTCACGTTGAGGTGGTACATCTCGTGGGAACGCTGCTCGTCGCGGATGTTGGCAACACCAATACCGTTTTCGGCCTGTTCGACCCCGATCAACCGTTGCCACTGGCAACGATCCGAATGTCGACACGGCGCGACCGCATGCCCGACGAATGGTACGCGATCCTCTTGCCGGCCCTGCTTTCGGCTGACCAGAACCCGGACGAGATTTCGGCAGTCGTCGTGTCAAGCGTCGTGCCTGGAGTCACTCGCTGGCTGACCGCGATGAGCGAGCAGCACTTTGGTGTGGTCCCCATGATCGTCTCGATCGACCTCAACCTCGGCATCGGCATCGACTACCCCCAGCCACGAGAGATCGGGGCAGACCGGCTCGTGAACTCGCTGGCGGCATTCCGGAAATATGGTGGCCCCCTCATTTCGGTCGACTTTGGCACCGCCATCAATTTCGACGTTGTGGATGCGGCCGGCAACTACGTGGGTGGCGCACTGGCGCCCGGCCTGATCGTGGCCTTCGAGGCCATGACGTCCCGCGCGGCCAGGCTCTTCAATGTCGACCTGATCCCACCCGAACAGGCCATCGGCCGGTCCACGACGGAGGCCATTCAGTCAGGTATGGTGCTGGGCTATCTTGGCCTGATCGAAGGCCTGATCACCAGAATTTCGGCGGAGCTGGACGGCACCCCAGCGGTAATCGTGACTGGTGGCTACAGCGAGATCTTTGCCAATGCCTCATCGATGATCGATGCCTACGAACCAGATCTCACGGTTGAGGGTCTGCGCCAGGTCTACCTCCTGAATCGCTGAGCGACCGCCACCGGCCACCCGGTTCCTTTCGGGCTGGTGACTCACGACGCAATTCGGCGCGCCTTAACCTTTCGCGCCCGGCAATTCGCCCCTATACTTTCGCCAAACCAATACAACGCGGGCATCGTCAGAGAGACAGTTCGCGATATATCTGAATGCCAGGTATCCGCGACCTGTTCAGCCGGAGAGGATGGACATGAAGCAGTACCCTGCGGACCGTATCCGAAACGTCGGCCTGTTTTCCCATGGTGGCGCGGGAAAGACGTCTCTGGCCGAAGCGTTTCTATTCGTCAGTGGCGCCACCAACCGTCTGGGTAACGCCCAGGACGGCACAACCGCCTCCGACCATGACCCTGACGAGGTCAAACGAGGCATGTCCATCAGCACCTCAGTGCTGCCAATCGAGTGGGAAGATCACAAGATCAACGTGCTCGACGTGCCAGGCTACGCCGACTTCCTCGGTGAAGTTCATGCCGCCATGCGAGTGGTGGACGGGGCGGTCATCCTGATCGACGCCGCATCTGGAGTCGAGGTAGGGACCGAACAGGCCTGGAACCTGGCCAACCAGTACAACCTGCCGCGACTCCTGTTCGTGAACAAGATGAACCGGGAAAATGCCGACTTCCCCCGGGCTCTCGCTTCGCTGCGGGAAGCATTTGGCAAGCAGGTGGCGCCGATCCAGTTTCCGATCGGCTCGGAAAAGACGTTCCGGGGCATCGTCGACCTGCTGGCCAATACGGCCACCGTCTATCACGACAACGCCGACGGTGGATTCGATGTCGTACCAATCCCTGATGAACTCTCCGACGAAGTCGCGCTCTATCGCCAGGCCCTGGTGGAGAGCATTGCCGAACACAACGAAGAGTTGATGGAGCGGTATCTGAACGACGAGCCAATCAGCGACGACGAGCTCTTCGACGAGCTTCGTTCCTGCATTGCCGATGACTCGGTCACGCCTCTCCTCTGCGGTGCGACCCAATACACCCTCGCCATTCAACCACTGCTCCATTACATCATTCGCGAACTCCCTCCGGCCTCGGAGCGCACGGAGCCGGCCACAGTCAATGGCTCGGAGACCGAACTCGCGGCCGATGGCGATGCTCCCCTCGCCGCGCTCGCGTTCAAAACGCTGGCCGATCCGCATGTCGGCAGGGTGAACTTCTTCCGCGTCTTCCAGGGAACCTTCGCTTCCCACTCCCACGTCACCAACACGAGCAAGGGAGAAGCCGAACGCATCGGGCAGTTGTTCTACCTGCAAGGCAAGGAACACATTCCAGCTGAGTCAATCGGTGCCGGCGACATCGGTGGTGTGTCCAAGCTGAACTCGGTTACCACCGGTGACACGCTCGCTGCCGATGGGTCGGGGATTGAACTCGCGCCAGTCTCGGCACCACCGGCATCCTACTCCTGCGCCGTGCACCCCAAAACCAAGTCGGACCTGGACAAGTTAAGCCAGGCGTTGAATCGGCTGCACGAGGAAGATCCGTCCCTGGTGCTCTCGCGCGATCCCATTACCGGGGAACTGATCGTGAGCGGATTGGGCGAGCCACACGTGCAGATTGCGATCGAGCGGATGACGCGCCGGTCCGGCGTTAACGTTGAAACTGGCCTGCCCCGCGTTGCCTATCGGGAGACGATCCGGGCCAAGACGGCCAGCGAGTACAAGCACAAGAAGCAGACCGGTGGTGCGGGCCAATATGGCCACGTTCATCTCGAGATCGAGCCGCTTCCCGATGAAGACTTCGAGTTCAAGGACCGGGTGGTCGGCGGCTCCGTTCCACGTGGCTATTTCCCGGCTGTGGAGAAGGGTATTCGCGACGCCCTGGACTCAGGACCGCTCGCCGGCTATCCGGTGGTCAACGTTCGCGCTACGTTGACCGACGGCAGCTATCACGCAGTGGATTCGAACGAAATGGCCTTCCGGATAGCCGGCAAGGAGGCCTTCAAGCGCGCCGTGCTCGCCGCCAGCCCTGTGCTGCTCGAGCCGGTCAGCCTGCTCCGCGTCACCATGCCCGATGAGTATCTGGGCGACGTGATGGGCGACCTCAACTCGCGACGGGCCCACGTCAGCGGGGTCGAGCCGGGCACCAACGGCAGCTCGACCGTCGAGGCCATGGCGCCCTCGGCCGAAATCCAGCGCTATGCAACCGACCTGCGCTCGATCACCCAGGGGCGTGGCTCATTCACGGCCACGTTCGACCACTACGATGAAGTACCGGGCCACTTGGCGGACGCGATCCGCAAGGAGGCCGAAGCCACCGCACACGCGGCTTGAGGCCGGACTGATCCGCTGGAACGCACTAGACTCTCACCGGCGGCGGGAAATCCTGCCGCCGGTGACATGTCGCATCGTGCAGGACGCAACCAACCAGATGGCAACGCAAACCAGTTTCTCGATCCCCGGTGAAGAATCACTTCAGTTCGAAATCGTGTTCGACGGCGGATCGCTCGGCAACCCCGGCAAGGGCTACGGGAGCTTCGACATTACGTCAAACGGCCAGCCAGTCGAGCGGCAAATCGAAATCCAGTACGGAGACAACATCACCAATAACCAGGCCGAGTACCAGACCCTGATCGAGGCGCTGGCCTGGCTCAAGCAGCATTTGGGAGAAAAAGCGCGGCTGGCATCCGTCGAGATTCTGGGCGACAGCAAACTGGTGTTGATGCAGTCCCAGGGGAAGTGGAAGGTCAACAATGAGGGCCTCAAACCGCTGAATGCGCAGGTCAAAACGTTGTTGAAATCGTTTGGGAAGACAACGCTCACCTGGCACGCGCGAAAGCACTCGGTGGCGAAGCTCGGCCACTAATTGAAGCGGCGGGCTCGCTGGAGGCGCAGCGAGAGGCCGAGCGACACCCCAAGAATCAGCAACGCAATCAATACCAATGGCATGAGCGCGAGACCGGTCAGCCACTTGATGGCAATCACCAGCAGGACGGTCGCGACCAGCGCCTGCCAAACCGCTTTCTCCACACCGCCCTCCCGCACACGTCCAACAGGAGCCGTCATGCGCACCCTTCGGAAAGTCTACCTGGCCTCGCCACTGGGCTTCGCTCACTCAACCGCCGCGTTCATGCACGCGACCACCGACGCGCTGCGCGAGCATCTCGAAGTCCTGAATCCGTGGGACGACCAGCGATTCGCCGATGAGTTCGCCTCTCTCGCGCAGGAGGAGAACTTCAGTCGCCGCATCACCCGGCTGGGTGAGATCAACCGGGAGCTCGGTCGCAGCAACACGGTCAGCATCGACGAGTCGTCCGCCCTGTTCGCAATTCTGGACGGCGTCGACGTTGATTCAGGTAC
>CAZNQC010000009.1:0-29845 GCA_964574825.1 uncultured Sphaerobacteraceae bacterium
CTCAGGAGTTGCGGGCGTCGCGCCAGGCGATGAGCTTGTTGAGTTCCGAGAGGTCGTAATCGGGACCCGCGGCGGCACAGATGAAATGCGTTACGCCTGCCTCGAAATACTCGTCGAGCTTGTCGAGTTGGGGACCGAAAATCTGGACCGAGCGCTCGATTTCGCCGGGATCGCGACCAACCTTCGCACACCATTCGTCCAGCACCCGGTTCTTGTGGGCAATCACCTCCGGCTCGGCCTGGCCATTCCAGATCGTGGCGTACTGGGCCACGATGCGCAATGTCACCTTCTCACCTCCGCCGCCAATCAGAATTGGGAGGGGATCCTGGATCGGTGGCGGATTGAGGCGCGCCAGGCGATCCACAATGATCGGCATGTCGCGATCGAGGTCCTTCAGGCGTGAGGCGGCGGTGCCGAACTCGTAGCCATAGGCTTCGTAGTCGCGCTGGCTCCAGCCGCTGCCGATCCCCAGAATGAACCGGCCATCCGAGAAGTGATCGAGCGAGCGGGCCATGTCGGCCAGCAAGTTGGGATTGCGATAGCCCACCGCGGCGACCAGGCAGCCGATCTGCACGCGCTCGGTGACTTCCGCCATCGCTCCGAGGGCAGTCCAGTTGTCGAGATGGGTGCCGTCCAGATCGCCACTCAACGGGAAAAAGTGATCCCAGTTGAAGAGGGTATCCGCGCCGCTGGCATCGACCGCTTTCCACGCGTCGCGAATCTGCTGGTAGGTGGCATGCTGCTGGGTGATCTGGATGCCAACGCGAATTCTGGACATGAAGAACCTCTGCTTCCGGTAAGCGTGTCGTCAGTTCGGAACGTGGGGGGACGTGACGGGCATGATTCACGCCACATCGAACCCCGGGTCACTGTATCAGGAAGATCGTCCCTACACCGTCAGGCTGGTGCGGAAGCGCGGGACCTCGTTGTCCAGCGTGTGCCGCAGATGGGCCATCTTCCAGCGAATGTGCTCGGCGTCGCCGAGATACTCCATCGTCGGTTCCCAGCCGAGGCGGGAATCGGCTTCCACGACCGGAATCGCGGCCGCACAGTTCGCCAGTTCCTCCTCGCCAATGGCAATGAGCTGGTTCAGCAGATCATCGGCTCGCTGACGATCATCTTCGACCAGGAGGCGCGTTCGGACCTGCCACCAGCGCTTGGTGTTGATGGTCGTCCGAATCGCGTGCGGCATGTAGGCGCCGAGGTTATGCAGCCGCGCGTTCCGTTCGGCCTTGTGCGGCGGTGCCAGGGCAATGGCCGCGTCGAGGGCGCCAAGACCACCTTCCCAACGAGCGAGCATCCGCTCCAACGCAGCGATTTCGGCGCCAATCCGCACCCCGCCCGCCGTCTTGACCTTCGTGCCGAGGTTCTCGGGTTCGTAGGGCGTCTTGACGATCATCTCGCCCCACAGCGCGAACTCGCTCACCGGCAAGACGGGAGTGCGGATGAAGGTGAAGGGATAGGCCGGACCGATCCGAAATGGTCCGTACTGATCCTCATTGGTCGGGATATAGTCGCGAGTCGCCTCGCTCCAGGCCTGCCAGGCGGCCAGCGCCTGCTCGGCCCCATCGCCGAAGTCACGTACGGCCAGAGCCCAGATCGTCTCTGCGGGATCGGGCGCTGGCGTCCAGTAGTTGGCCTTGGCCAGCTCGGAGACGATCGAGGGCCACCAGCCGTAGTGATGGTTCTCCATCAGGCCGGTCAGGTTCCAGGCGCGATGGGCCTCGAGGACGGCCTGGTGACGCGCGTTCCACTGCTGGGGAATCGGCTGGTAAGGGATCACCCCAAAATCCCAGGTAAGGCCGCCGGTGTTGACCATGCCGTGCAGGCGGATGCCGCGCTCGTGGGCGACGGCGGCCTCGGAGGCGAAGTAGTGCCCGGGACCAACCGATGAGATGGTGTAGTCGACGTTGGCATTGGTCACGCCGTCGTGGTGGATAGTCTCGAACATCTCGAAGGTCGCCTGAAGGGTGATATCGGTGGGAAGCGCCCGGATCAGGTCCAGCCGCTCCTGCTCCGATGCCCAGCCCCAGTTGTAGGTCCAGAACACGATCTCGGCGTCCGGGTTGTACTTGCGGCAGACCTTCGACACCAGCGAGACCCAGGCTGGAAAATCGTCGCAGGGGAACCAGCCGGGCGATGGCTTGCTGGACGGCAACCCGGTCGGATCGATGTCGAGCCGGAGCTTGCCGGTGGTGCGCGGATCACGGCTGGGAAACTCGACCGACTCCCCAACCAGGATCAGGCCCTTCGCGCGGGGACAGGCCCGAAAGAGGGCGCCAAACGTTTCTTCGTAAAAGCGTTCCGCCCCGGGATCATCCGGATGAAGCGGCTTCTTGCCGTGCGGATAGGCATAGAGATAAACATCCAGCCCGTACTTTTCCGCCCGGTCGACGATCGCGTTGAAGTCGTTCGGCCGTCCCTGGGAACCGCTGCGGGGATCGCGATTGATCTGGCCATCCGGTGTGCGGTTCACCTCGGAAGCGAAGACGAGAATGCTGTCGAAGCCGTGGTGGGCGATGACGTTGAGGTAGTTCTCGGGAAACTCGTCGAGTCCCCAACCGGAATGCGTCATGCGTGGCGAGAAGACCGGCGACCGCTCCTCGACCCGAGGCGAGATGAACGGCGCCCCCCGCTGGTTGAGCATGTCTTCGAGATGGTAGCTGCCCTGGGCGGTTCCGCGGTCGTCACGACCAGCGATCTCGATGCGGCCCGGGCTGACCGCGAACCGGTACGACCTGGCCGCCGCCGGAACGCCGGTCAGGTCCGGATTGGTGTGGAGAACGATCGTCGGGGAGTCCGCCGGCACGGCTTCGAGATCGGCGACATGCAGCAGCAGGAGGTCGAGCCCCATGCTGACCTGGAAGTAGTCCTGCAAATCACGCGCGACATCGCGCACGAGCTGTCCCGCATCGTTCTCCACCACGATCCGCCAGGTGTGATCGATCACGACCTCCCCAGCGGCTGGAACGGCGGCAGGATCGCGCTGGTCGGCGTGGTGGACGGTTTCGAGATAGCGCCGGAATGTGTAGGGAGCTTCGGCCACGGATATCTCCTGGGTCAGGTGAGGTTGGTGAGCGGCGACCAATCGATGGTGACGGAGTGTCCAGTGGTCGCGGCTTCGATCAGGGCATTGGCGGCGATGACCGCCACGACACCATCGTGCGCGGTCACCACTGGAGTCTCGCTGCGACCTTCAACCAGGGCCAGGAAGTGCATCAGTTCGGCCTGGAGGGCGCCGCCGATCCCGTCGTGACCGAGCGGCTGGTAGCCGAGCTCCGGAACCTCGTGACGTCCGGTGCCAAGCAGGCGGAGTCCGCCAGCGGCCAGATCGATTGCGGCGGAACCCCTCGTGGCAGTGACCGCGAAGTGATCGGCGCTGTCGAGGCCGGAATCGTCCGGCATCATCCAGGTGGCCTCGATGGTGAGCAGGGCACCGCTGGGGAACCGGAAGGTGCCCCAGACGCCGTAGACGCCCTCCGGGTCGGCATCCAGCCGCTGGCTGCCCGTGACCGAGACGGGCAACTCGCCCAGCATCCAGAGCGCGGCGTCGATATCGTGAATCGCAGTGACCAGGGCGGGATGGCAACGACCATAGATGCCCTGGGTGGCGCGAGGACGGTTGCGGCTGGCATGAATGGCGGCAACCTGGCCGAGGTCCCCGCTGGCGATCCGGCGCTGCAGGGTGGCAAAGCGCGGTTCGAAGCGAACGATGTGGCCCGGCATCAGGAGCGTCCCGGCGTCACCCGCCGCGCGGGCAATGGCGACCGCCTCGGCGACGGTGGTGGCGAGGGGCTTTTCGACCAGCACCGGTTTGTCGTGGGCGATGGCGGCCAGGGCAGGTTCGAGATGGCGCGTTTCCTCGGTGGCGACCAGGACCGCTTCGACCTCAGGATCGGCGGCGAGGTCGGCAGCTGACGTGTGGATGGAGGCAGCACCATAGCGGCCTGCGATCTCCGTGGCCCGCTCCCGACTCCGGGAGGCGACGGCCGTGACGCAAACACCCGGAATGCCCTGCAACGCCTGAAGCTGGAACTCGCCAAAGGCACCCAGGCCAACAATGCCGACTCGAATCATGACTGGTTTCCGAACCTTTCAGTTCAATCAGAAGAGTTGCGGCGGCGGGACCAGGGCAAAGATGTTCTCCATGGCCGAGAAGATGTGGTTGTAGCCGCGATTGACGGCGACAGCGGCATGCCCGGGATAGAGACCGTCTGGCCGCACCTTTGCCAGGCGGCGAACAGTGGCGGTGGAGTCGGTCACCGAGCAGTCCCAGATGTCCTGCAGCAGAATCTTGCCGCCCCAGAAGATGGCGTCACCGCTGAAAAGGTCGGTTCCTCCGGAGCGATGCAGCAGGTACGAGAGGTGTCCCTGGCAATGCCCGGGCGTTTCGATCACCTCGATTTCCAGTGAACCCACCGGGATCCGATCGCCGTCGTGGAGCGCTCCCGCCACCGGGCAGGGCTGGAAGACGTAGCCTTCGGGATAACCACCCGGACCCTTCGCACGGTCGAGGCTGATGGCAGCCTCGTCACCATCACGCACCCACTGCGCTGCCTGCTCCGAGGCCCAGACATCGCAACCGAGGGCGTCGTGCAGGGCGCGGGTGCCGCCGGCGTGGTCGCCGTGGGCGTGGGTGAGCAGCAAACGCGTGATGCGATCGCGCGGGATACCGGTCCGGTCGATCTCGGCCAGGATCGGCTCAATGTCGACGCCGGCCCCGGCGTCGATGATGACTGCCTCGGTGCCATCGGTGACCAGGTAGATGTGACAGTCGAATTCGTTGGTCAGGTCGAAGCCGACCCGGCCGGAACCGATCAGGTGAATGTGCTCGGTGAGTTGCATGAGCTAGTTCCCGAAGCGCAGGGCGAGGTTGCGGTAAAAGGCAACGGCCTCCGCGAGTTCGGCGACCGGCACGTATTCGCCAACGCTGTGGGCCTGGTCAATGGAGCCAGGGCCGAAGACGATGGACGGGATACCGGCATCGGCGAACTTGCTGGCATCGGAGCCATAGGGCACCCAGATCGCCTCGCCAGATTGGCCCAACGCTGCGTTGACCTCCTCGGCCAGAACCACGACCGGCTCGGTGGCCGGCGTGTCCAGCGAATCGCCGGTAAACCAGGGTGCCGGACGCTCGATGGCCAGGTCGGGTCGCTGCTCGCGCACCCGATCGAGCACCGCATCGATCTGGGCCAACGCGTCGGCCTCGGTCTGGCCAGGGGTAACGCGGCGGTCGTAGTTGATGGTGCAGCGCTCGGGCACGACATTGATGCCACTGCCACCTTCGATCAGGGAGACGGTGAGGGACCCATTGGCGGCCGGGCCACCGGGGGCGTTGGCGAGGTCGCCATTGACCGAAGCCAGGAGCAGCACCACCGTCGCCATGCCAGTGATGGCATTGACGCCTTCTGACGCGACCGACGTGTGGGCCGCCTTGCCGACCACCGTGATTTCACCCCGCACGCAGCCGTTGTGGGCGCGTACGACGGCCAGCGAGGTCGGTTCGCCAATGACGGCCGCGTCGGCACGATTCCCGGCCTTCACGAACGCTTTCGCTCCGGCACCGCTGGTTTCCTCATCGACGGCGGCGATCAATTCGACGGTGCAGGCGAGTTCATCGCGGCGGGCGGCAAGTTCTTCGACGGCGACGAGCATTGCGGCCAGCGATCCCTTGGTGTCGCAAGCGCCACGACCGTGAAGCCGACCATCCGCCAGCGTCGCTCCGAAGGGGTCATCCATCCCGGTGACGCCGACAGTGTCCATGTGGGCTTCAAAGGCGAGCACCGGGGCTCCGGCCGGGCCAGGGATGCGGACGATGACGTTGTCCCGGCCGGGAAAGACGGTCTGCCGCCGGACCTCCAGCCCCAATCCGATCGCCCAGGCTTCGACGTAGGTGGCCATCGCCGCTTCCGCCGGGCTGGCAGGATCGTAGACCGGATTGACCGACGGAATGGCGACGATTTCCTGCAAGACCTGGACGACGCGTTCGGTACTCACCTGCTGGCACTCCCTGAATCGGCGCTGCGTTCATTTGACGCATGCTAGGCGAGTGATGGCGCGCTGGCAATGATGAGGACGGCGAGAAACACGACACCCCCGCTGGACGAACCAGTGGGGGTGTCGTGCAATCTGCGCCGTGAAGCGGAGGGGCTACAACCGGCGACCGACCAGTCGCAGTCCGAGGAAGCCAACAGCAACCACGGAGACGAGACCGACCGCACCGATCAGGTACGGGCTGGCGCCGTCGTCCTGGGAGGACCCGTTACCTGTTTCCGGCAGCGCCGCCACCGAGCCATCGTCGTCGGCAGCATCGTCAGCGCCGTCACCAGGATCGGTCGGCGTGGCGGCTGGATCGTCGTCGACCTGCAGGAGCACACCGGGCGCTGGACCATCCAGTGCCACGGTTGGTGCCGCCAGGGCCGTCATACCGATCATCACCAGCATTGCGGCGAACAACAGGCGAGCCTGCTTTCCGCCAGAACGCAAAAACCCCATGAGAAATCCCTTCCTCATCCAACCAGAGGCGGAACTACGGTCGGACCGCGACAGGAGGAATGTCGGGGCCCCGACCGGGCGGTGACCTCACCGCCAATCTCCGGTTGGTCGGGCCATGCTACACGATTCAGGGACCGTTCGTATATCGAATTAGGCCCGATCGGACCCATATCAAGCCAGAACTACCGGAACATCCTCGCGCGATGCGATGGATTCTGCCCGGAACATCAACCTTCCAGCAGGGATCGCAACATCCGGGCGGTGTTCTCATCGGCCGGAAAGAAGCTCTCGATGGTGAGTTCCTCCACGGTCACATCCGTGGCCGTGCCGAAGACGGTTGTGGTGGAAATGAAGCGCAGTACGGCATCGTCCACGCGGAGGACAAACGGCACCACGATGCCAACGTTGCGCCTGGGACCGCCCCGCACATTACGCATGGTGGAATAGGAGACGAGTTCCTGACGCAGGTCTTCCAGTCGTCCATCACCGGTCAGGTCGATCTCGTGGTCGAGCCGCGCCAGGAGGACGGGGAACAGGTCGTCGCGATTGACGATCCGTGGAGCGATACCCTGCGGATGGACGACGAGACGAAGCACGTTGACCGGTGGCGCCATGAGGTCGGGATCTACCCCAGCCAGCAGGAACTCGGCAGCCCGGTTGGCCTGAACGAGATTCCAGGCCCGATCGACCGCCAGGGCCGGGTGTGGCTCGTGACCGGTCAGGACCAGATCGACGGCGTGCCGAATTGCCGCCAGGTCGTGGTCACGCCAGGACCGTTCGGGGTGGACTGGCGCATACCCTCCCGCCACGAGCAATCGGTTCTGTTCCCGCAGCGGGAGATTCAGGCCATCGGCCAGGCGAACCAGCATCTCGCGGCTGGGTTGCGACCGTCCGGTCTCGACAAAACTCAGGTGCCGTGACGAGATGTCCGCGATGGCGGCGAGATCGAGTTGGCTGAGGTGACGACGCTGGCGCCAGGAGCGGAGAACGTCGCCAACGGTTGGTGGTGTGGCAATCATGATTCCAGTACACCTCACGAGGGATCGTGAATCACCTACCCCTGAGGTAATTGTTTCCGTTCCCTCTGGCCTCCAGCATGGTGATGACACATCGCGGTGTCAACGCACCAACGGGAGGAACCCCATGCATCTGTCACCTCGCCTGACACTTCAGATCGACACGCTCACCTGCGCCGCCATGGCAGCGCTGCTGCTGGTGCTGGCCGGTCCACTGGGTGACTGGCTGAACCTGCCAGTCGATTTTCTGCGGTGGGTGGGAGTGATCCTGCTGCCGTGGACCGCGCTGCTCGCCTGGTTTGCCAGTCGCCAACACGTGACGCGGGGCTTCATGCTGGTCGTGATCGCGGTCAACGTGGTGTGGGTCGCAGGCAGCATCGGCTTGCTCGTCAGCAACCAGGTGGATCCGAATGGTTGGGGAGTCGCCTTCGTGCTGGTACAGGCGGCGGCTGTTGCTGGTCTGATCGTGCTCCAGATGAACGTGCTGCCCCGGGCAACCAACCGGCAACCGGCTTTGTAAGTAGCCAGCAGCCGGCCGATAGCCGAAAGATTTCTGCAGAGTCATGTACGGGCGAAGGTACCTACTCCGTCATCACTCGATGGAGGAATAGCAAAGCCTCCCATCCTGGTTTCGAGTACGGCAGCTACGGAGCGACGGTGAACATGCCGTCGGGGCCGAAGTCGATCGGCTCAAGGTCGGAAACCTGTTCGACGACACCGGTCGCCAGCACGTCTTCCGCTACCGTCTCCGAGGCGAGGAAGGTGGTCAGGTACTTGGTCGATTCGATCCGCATGATCCGGGCGTGGCCTTCTTCCACCTTCAAGGCAGAGGCGATCGCGAGCTGCAGCGCCTGGCGATCGGTGTCGACCGTGATGGGCACGCGAGCGCCTTGCGGTGACTTGGCGGTGATCATGTTCATGTAGGTCGGGATGGGGTCGATGCCGTCCACCAGGCGCCGGAGCGCAAAATCAAACATGCCGATGCCGGTCGCATTGCCATCCGTGTCCTTTGTCAGGCCCCGGACGATGTAGCGCTGAATCTTCGGCACGGCGGTAGTGAAGTCAATCACCCCGGCCACGTCACGATTGATCACGTTCGGATCCGCACCGTCGCCGCTGATATCCTTGCCGATCTTGTCGACGATCAGGACATCGAGCTCCGGAATCTGCGGCAGGCGCGCGATTCGCTCCTTGGCAATCTCCAGCAACTCGGCCTCGCGGTCGAACATGCCATCGCGCGGAACCGCCTCGATGATGCTCAGCTTGCTGAGGCCGTTCTCGACCAGGGCGAGGCCGAATGGAATGTTGACCTTTTCCAGGCTCAGGGCGGCAACCCGCGGAATCAGGTCGCCAAACGTGCCGATCCCCTGGGAATGGAACCAGCTCGCCCCCTTCTGCTTGCCGAGTCCGATCGCGATCATCTTGGCCAGGCCACTCTCGACCGGGCCCCGGAAGTCGGTGTGCGGCTTGACCCGCCCGACGGGAATGACCACGTCAGCTTCGTCGTGGGCGATGCGGTCGAAGTAGACCGGCACCCCATCGGCCAGGGTGCCAACCAGCACGGTCTCCATCGACGCCCGGACCGGGCAGCCCATCGCTTCCTCGGTCACGCCATAGTGCTCGATCAGCGCCAGTTGCCCCTCGGCGGTGGCACCTCCATGGCTGCCCATGGCGGGGATGATGAACGGCTGGCCACCCAATGCCTTCACCTGGTCAACGGCCGCCTTCAGCACGTCACCGATGCGGTCGATGCCACGGCTGCCCGCAGTCAGCACCACGCGGTCACCCGGTTTGATGCTGGCCGCAATCTCGGATCGCTGGAACTGCGCGGCCACGGCATCGGGGATCGACTCGATGGTGTCCTCGTTCAGCTTCTGCCGGAAGCGTGCCCAGCGCGGCAACGCACTGTGCGAAAAGACATCGAGCGGGGATTCGGTCTGCACGGACGCCATGGTGAACGCTCCCTGGAGAATGGGCTGGTCTTCGTCGCCGTCATTCTAGCGCCGGATGGTCTCTTTCAGGGCACGATGGGTGAATCACCGTCCAGATCCAGGTGACACCCCCAGAATCCGTCGTCGAAACCAGTCTGGAAGGACTCGACGCGCTGCTCGCGAGTGCCGTGGGCATCCCAATCGTCCCAATCGGTTCCTGGCCGGTCCCCAGCGGCGGCCGTGATCTGGATGGCCGAGTCGATCTGGTCCCAGCCAACGTCGCCGTTGGCAAGGGCATCCTGCGCGTAGACTCCGGCCAGGCAATCGGCCTGGAGTTCCAGTTCGATGGGGTAGAAACCGCCGTACAGTTCGGGATCCAGCGAGTAATCGATGCGCAGCAGCCACTGGATATGATGCGCCCATTCGTGAGAGACGATCATGGTGATGGCGTAGGCCCCCGCCAGGTCAACCACCTCTGCTTCGAAGTCCGGGTCGTAGTAGATCGTCTCGTCCGACGTGCAGTAGTAGATCGAACGAGTGGCGATGTCTGTCTCCAGGCCACAGCCGGTCGCGAGCGGCTGCTCGACCACCGGCACGATCGCCGCCGGGTCGTAGTCCCAACCGGCAGCGGCGAAAACCTCGGCCCAAAAGCGATCGATCCGTAGCCAGGATGCGCGCCGGATGCTGCTGTCAATTTCTGGTGTGGCCTCGGCAGCCGTCCGCGCTTGCTCGATACCCTCCGCGTCGATGGCGGGGAACCAGCGCCAGCGCAACCCATCGGCCACCAGCATCAGGGTCGACTCGACCTCCACGTCAACCCCGTCCTGCACCACAACCTGGCGTACCTGCACAGTTGCCGAGTCGTCGTAGGTCTCGCCGGTGAGCGGTGAAGTCCAGGTCCCCAGATCGACTGCCAGGACGACGGGATCGTCGACCGGCTCGGGCATGCCTCCGGACTCCAACCAGACGAAAAAGGCCATTCGGGGAAAGAGATTGCGGGCGTCGGGGTGCATGCGGTCGTAGAGATCGAACCGTTCGCCTCGTTCAAGGGTGCGCGAAAGCTCGATGACCGCGGACGTCGCACTCTCAATCCGGTCGTCCGTCACTGGTGTCTGGGCACCGGCCAACGGCGAGCCAGTCAGCACCAGCAACACCACCATCAGCAGAAGCTGGCCCGGCCAGCGAATCATCATGCTCGTTCCTGTGCTCAATCGATCGACCGATAGTGTGGCAAGACGTCGGCGGCAAAGAGGCGCATGGAGCGCAGGGCATCCTCGTGGGAAATGCCGGCCACGAACATCTGGCCCATGATCTCATCCGCGCCCAGGTCGTTAACCCAGGCATCAATCTGCGCGCGCACCTGGTCGGGCGTGCCAACGGCCCATTTGAGACGCTGGCAAATCGCTTCGTACCCGGGTGTGTCGTAGGCGCCATCCCATTCAACACCTGCATCGTACTGTGCGTAGCGCCGGAAGGCGGTCTCGGTAGCCTGCCGTGCCTCCGCTTCACTCTCGGCGACGAAGACGAACCGCAGCGGAATCACCCGACCGGCAACGCTCGCTGGCAGCGCCTGGCGATACTGCTGGATCATGTCTCGCACCTTGTCCTCCGGAACCGGCCGCGGCAGCAGCAGGGCCAGGCCATGCTCGCCGGCAAAGGTGGTCCCGAGCGTGCCGCCAGCCATCGCCAGCACCTGGTGAACGGGTTGAATCGGCTGCGGTTCGATCTGGATATCGTCGTACTGATAGTAGGTGCCGTGATGCGAGAAGGCCTGGCCGGAAAGAGCCTGGAGCAGGATCTCGGCAATCTCGATCTGGCGTGGTCCCTTCTCCTCCAACGGCAAGTGGAATCGCGCGAACTCACCCGGCTTGTTGCCTGCCCCAGAGCCAAGCCCAAGCCACAACCTGCCCCCACTGAGACGATCGAGCAGTGCCGCGTCCTCGGCAAGCCGGAGCGGATGGTAGTGCGGTGCTTCGACAACGGCGGTGCCAAGCCGCACCCGCTCGGTGAGGGCGCTCAACCGGGCCAGGAACATCAGCGGGGCTGGCATCCGCCCATATTCGCGGAAATGATGCTCGGCCAACCAGATGGCGGAGTATCCCAATCGATCGGCTTCCACCACCTGCGCTTCGACCTCGGCCAGGAGATTGGGCGCCTCCTCCCCCGGCAGCACGTCGAAATTGAAGAAGAGTGAAACATTCACGTTGCCTCCCGGCACGCATCGGCGACCCTGGGCACCTCCGGCCACAGGAACTCATGCGCGGAAACGTACCACCCGGAGATTGACTGGCGGCGGGCGGCAGCGCTATAACGATACTCAGTATCATTATAGAGCAGGTCGCACTGGAGACTCTAGATGTCCATTCATCGTCCCACTCGGCGTCAATTTGCCCTCGGCACCACGGCCACCCTCGCCCTGGGATTGTTCCGCACCAGCAGCGCGCAGGACTCGACTCCGCCCAATGTGGTCGCCACGTTCAGCATCCTTGGTGACTGGACCCAGCGAGTAGCCGGTGATGTTTTGACGGTGTCGACGATCGTGCCTTCCGGTGGGGACACGCACACCTTCGACCCCGCACCAAATCAGGTGGCATCGATTGCCAACGCCGATCTGATCTTCGAGGTCGGGCTTGGCTTCGAAACCTGGCTCGACGGCATGGTTGCGTCGTCGGGCACCCAGGCGTCCAGGATCGTGGTCAGCGATGGCATTGAGGTGCTGCACTTCGGGGACCAGGGCGACGAGCACGACGACGAGGATCACGCCAGCGAGCACGACCAAGAGGACGACGACGGGCACGATCATGGCAGCGACGATCCCCACATCTGGGGCGATGTCCAGAACGCCATTATTGCCGTGGAGCACATTGCAGTTGCCCTGGCGGAAGCCGATCCAACCAATGCTGCCACTTACCAGGCCAACGCCGCGGCCTACATCACCGAACTCGAAGCGCTCAATGAAGCCATTCGCACCGACACCGCCTCGATTCCGGAAGACCAGCGAAAACTGGTGACCACCCACGACACCCTGGGCTATTATGCAAACGCCTACGGCTTCGAGATCGTCGGCACCGCGCTCGGCTCGATCTCGACCGAAGGCGGAGACCCATCAGCGCAGGCGATTGCCACACTCGTGGCTGACATCCAGGCCACTGGGGTGCCGGCCATCTTTGCCGACAACGTCTCCAACAACTCGCTGATGGCGTCGATCGCGGCCGAGGCCGGGGTGGAACTCGCGCCGCCGCTCTACACCGACGCCCTGGGGGAACCCGGTTCCGATGGTGCAACGTACATCGACATGATGACGAGCAATACCGACGTCATCGTTGAAGCATTGACCTGACACAAACGTATCCGAAACAGCCGGAACCCACTGGTCTGCCAGTGTATGTGTTCAGACCTGGGAGGGCGGGCCGACACATTCGAGCCAGTTCGTGGAGGCACAACCGGTTGTCCGAGCTCGAAAGGTCGGCCCCCAGGGACATCAATCGAGCATCTACCGACGTTCGTCCCCTCGACTCTGAACAGTTCCCTGCCAGTTGCTCGGTTGACCAGTGGGCCGCTCGTGAATCAGGATAGGGGCGTCATACCCACCCGGGGTGCGACCACGACCGGTTAGCGGAGTACCCTCCCCCGATGTACATCGACAATCTGCAGTTCCGCCAGGACATCATGGCAATCCAACCCATCTCCGTGCCGGTGACCGGAACAGCCTACGTTCCGGGCTCGAAGAGCATCACCAACCGGGCGTTGCTGGTGGCCGCCCTGGCCGATGGCCCTTCCATCCTGACTGGCGCGCTCTTCAGCGACGACACGCGCTACATGGCCGGCGCCCTGAACCAGTTGGGTATCGCGGTGACCTCCGACGAGCAGGCGGAAACGTTCCACATCGAAGGCGGTGGCGGAACGTTCCCGGCCGACGCGGGCCTCCTCTTCATCGGCAATTCCGGCACCACGGCCCGCTTCCTCACCGCCGCCCTCACGCTGGGGCATGGCGAGTTTGTCGTCGATGGCGTGCCGCGCATGCGGGAACGGCCAATCGATCCGCTGATCGATGCCCTGAACCAGTTGGGCGGCAACGTGCGCAGCCAGGACGGAACCGGTTGTCCGCCTGTGATCGTGACCGCCAACGGGTTGCCGGGTGGCACCTGCCGCCTGGCCGGAAACAAGAGCAGCCAGTATTTCACCGGCTTGCTGATCGCCGCTCCGTATGCCGCGCAAGGCGTGACGATCGAGGTCGATGGCGAACTGGTTTCCAAGCCGTATATCGAAATCACGGCCGACGTGATGGATGCATTTGGTGTGGAAGCGGAGATCGATACCGACACCTGGCAGTCGTTCCGGGTGGCACCGGGCCAGCGCTACGAGGGTGGCCACTACCTGGTGGAACCAGATGCCTCAAATGCGTCCTACTTCTTCGCCCTGGCAGCCGCGACCGGTGGCGACATTACGGTCGAGGGCCTCGGCGACACCTCGCTGCAGGGCGATCTCGACTTCGTGGGCGTGTTGGAGCAGATGGGCGCAACCGTCACGATTACGGACACCTATACGCGGGTGAAGGGTCCGGAAGGTGGGCGGCTGCGCGGCGGCGAGTTCGACTTCAGCGAAATCTCCGACACCTCGCAGACGCTGGCGGCCATCGCCCCCTTCGCCGACGGACCGGTCACGGTGCGGGGCGTGGCTCACAACCGGATCAAGGAAACCGACCGGGTGGCGGCGGTCGCAACCGAGCTACGCAAACTGGGTCAGGTGGTCGATGAATTTGAGGATGGGTTCACCATTCACCCGCAACCTGTCACTCCGGCCGAGGTCGAAACCTACGACGATCACCGCATGGCAATGAGCTTCGCCATCACCGGATTGCGCGCTGAGGGAGTCACGATTCTCGACCCGGGCTGTGTCGCCAAGACCTTCCCGTCCTACTTCGAACGCCTGGAGCACCTGGTCAACGACTTCCGGTAGGGCAGCATTCCACGGGCCGGGTCTCGCGAGCGAAACGCGAAGACCCTGGCACGGGTATACCAGGGCACATCACCGCCCACGCATCAGCGGACGTCATCTTCGGGACCGGATTGTCATTGGGGGGTAGCTGATGGGGTGGATGGTCCCGGGGAGCGCTCCCATTTTTCAGCGGCAGGCTGAAAAAGAAGAACTCTCCGGGACCAATGAGCGTCTCCCAGCGAACGTTCATGTGCACCCGTTCGGACTACTCATATCCACTGCGACAACTGTAGTACCTGCCCATGCGCCAAATCGGAAGTTGACGCGCAATTCTGCCACTGGCCCGGGCCAAGCAACGGGCAAAACCGGCGTATTGGGACCGGGTAGCATCGATCGTTCATACTGAAAGCACATCCGAAGCCACGCCAGTTTGCACCAGGCATCGCTTCGTCGGCAAACCAGGAGTCCGCCCCTCCAACTGCACCCAACGTCGTCCCCCAGCGACGACCGGAAAGGCAGCCGGATCATGACGCGCAGACAACGCTCGCCCTTTGGCGAACTGGTCTACGCCAATCGCACCGCGCGCAATCTGACCCAGGCCGCCCTCGCCGGGCAACTGGCCACTGCCCAGTCCGGCTCGAACA
The DNA here is from genome assembly GCA_964574825.1 of uncultured Sphaerobacteraceae bacterium. Taxonomy (GTDB): domain Bacteria; phylum Chloroflexota; class Chloroflexia; order Thermomicrobiales; family UBA6265; genus JACCYX01. The sequence continues at coordinate 15,025 of CAZNQC010000009.1, forward strand.
CGAGTGGGTCGGTTTCGCGACGGACCATTTCCAACATCGAGCGGCAATACAGCCCCGACGAGCCATGGTCGTTCAACCAGCAGGCAACGGTCGACATTCTGGCGACCCTGTTTGGATTTGCGCCCGGTTCGCCGGAATGGAACGAGTTCCAGGCGGCCGCCCATGCCACGCGCACCTTCTCGTTCGCCGCGAGAGGCAATGCCGATGTCAATGCCTTCGTCTCGGCTGGTCGAGAAAGCCAACTGGAGCGAGTGAATGCCGCCCTTGACCAGGTTGCGCACGGTCAGCATGGCGTGCTGCTGCTGGCAGCGGAAGGTGGCGCGGGCAAGACCACCATGCTGCTGCACGCCTGCCGCCTGGCAATCGATCGGCATTCCAACCTCGCAGTAGCGTGGGGCGAGAGCCGAATCAATGGCAATCCGTACCAACCATTCGTGGAAATGACCGGCGCCTGTATCGGCCTGCAGGAACATGCCAATGCCGAGCACATCGTCTCCCCGCGGAACCGGGTACGGCTGCAGGAACGACTGCCTGCCGCGCTCGCCAGCCTGAGAGCCGACGGTCAGGTGTTTGTCGACCGCTTCGTACCCATCGACACCATGCACCTTGACCAGGTGCCGGTTCCGGTGGCGCTCACCCTGAACGACCTGCAATCGGCCGGGCGCATTCCCACTGATGAACAGGAGTTCCTCGAACGCACCTGGCACGCGGCGGCGTCCTTCGCCCAGGCGGGGCCACTCGTGCTCGTGTTCGACAACCTGCACCTGGCCGATGAGGGTACCGTAGCGCTCCTGATCCACCTGGTGCGGCGATTGCAGGAATCGTCCGTCCCAATCCTGGTGCTTGGCACCTATCGCCCGTTCGATCTCGTGCCAGCCGCCGGCACCCCGGCTCCACCCTTCGCGCACGCGCTCACCGAAATCACCCATCAGGTCTACGATCCGGTGGTCAATCTCGAATCCGCCATTGGCGGCGACGAGGGCCGCGCCTACATCGAGGCCCTGGTTGCATCTCGCGTGCAGGAGGCCCCAGCCTCCCTGGTCGGCGACATCCTGGCACTGACCGAGGGACTCCCGCTCTTTGCCGATGCCGTGTTGCGGTGGTACCAGCAGGGTGGCACCGTCCAAATGGTCACCCCCGCGGACCCGCTGTCCCGGGATGCGACGAAAGCGCCACTGCCGGCCGAGATCAGGGAGGTGGTCGCGGACCTGTTCGCCCGGCTTCCGCCACGGCATCAATCGATGTTGCAAGCTGCCAGCGTGCAGGACACTCCATTCTCGGCTGATGTCCTGCAGCAGGTGCTGGGCGTGGAACGGGCCACGCTGATCGAGGACCTGGCCAACTATCTGAGTCGCCGGGCCAATGTCGTCGAGGTGGCCGGAACCAGCATCATCGCCAACCAGAAGAGTTATGACTATCGGTTCTATCACTCCATGGTGCGTGATTTCGTCTACCGGAATCTGGCGGACGAGCAACGACGAACGCTGCACCGGACAACGGCGCAGGCCATGATCGGCCTCTGGGGCGACGATACGCACAACGGAGCACCGCGTGTCGGCCGCCAGTTCGAACTCGCCGGGGATATGGCTGCCGCGGCGCGCTGGTACCTTCGCGCCGGTGACTACCACTTGTTCCGGCACGAGCATCGGCAGGCAACTCCGTTTTATCAGCGCGTGCAGGACCTGGACGTTGCCGGCGACGAGCCGTTTGTGGTCGCCCAGGCCCGGGTGGGACTGGGGAACTGCGCCCGCGGACTCGGCGATCTGCCGCAGGCGCAGGAACTCCTGACCGAGGCCGGGGAGATCGCCCGGCAGCACGAGGTTCCCCTGGCCCAGGCCAATGCCCTGACCTCACTTGGCATGGTGGCGTTCGATCGCGGACAGATGTCCGTGGCATCGGCGAACCTGCAGCGGGCGATCGGCATCCTGCGAAACCTGGGGAACCAGACGGAGGTCTGTCGCTCGCTGGCGTTGCTCGCTCATGCCCTCCAGCGGCAGGGCCGCTTCGACGATGCGCGCCGGGCTGCGGACGAAGCGATGTCGCTGGCCACGGAGCTGGACAACGACGGCCTCTACGTTCATGCCCTGGTGTCGCTGGTTGACTGCCTCCTGGCGATGGGCGATATCGAACGCGCGAACACCCTGGCTCGCCAGGGGTACGCGAATGCCGAGGAACACGGCGACGCTCACCGGATGGCGCTCTGTGCCCTGAACCTCGCCCACGGATTGATCGAGCAGGACGATGCTGACGGCGCGGCCCAGGTGCTGGACCAGGTGTTCGCACTGCGACGAGTGATCAACGGCCGCATGGCGGGCACCGCGCTCTTCGAACGTGGACTGCAGCGATTGCGGCAAGGCGACCTGGAAGGCGCGGAGCAGGCGCTGACCGAGTCCATCGCCCTGCGGCACCGGCATCACCAGCATTCGCTGGTCATCGCCAACCAGGTTGTCCTCCTGCAGGTCGCCATCGCCCGTGGTGACAGCACGGCGGTACGGGAGTTGGCGCAGGACATCCGACCGGCACTTTCCCAGAACCCCGAGGGCTTCGAGCATCCGATCGATCTCTGCCTGACCCTGATTGAGGCTGGTGAGTATCTGGGCGACACCGCCCTGGTGACGGAAGCGACCCACGCCGGCCAGGCGCTGCTGCGGAAACGCGCGGCGCTCCTGGCGGACGGCCACGAGCGTCGCCGATACCTGGAAGCGGCCGGCAGCCATCGGTTCCTGCTGGCAGCTACCCTATGATGCACAAGCTGCTTACGGATAATCTGGCATACTGGTCGCCAATCTATCGTAGTCACCAGCCCCCGTTCCGTTCGATTGACGTTTTCGTCCCTCGGACCTGTTGGATATATGCCCGAGCGGAGATGCAATGGCGCAAAAGGCTCGATCACCATTTGGCAGCATGGTGCGCGAGGAACGCCGCTCCCGGAAGTGGACCCAGGCGCGACTGGCGCTGGAAGTAGCCCAACATCTCCCGGCGTCCGAAAAGCGCAAACACTTCACCGAGCGCTCGATCGTGGCGTTCGAGCGCATGACCGAGCACGCCCACAACTGGGTGAGCCCTCGCTCGGTGAGTGTCGAAGCCATCGCCAGGGCCTTTGGGTTTGCGCCCGCCACCTCCTCGTACCAGGCTCTGATCGATGCCGCCGCCACGACGCACCGGTTGGCCGCCCAACCCGAGCAAACGATCACCCAGGAACGACGAACACCCCGGTTCATCCCTGCTGGCCGCGAACCGTATTTGGCACACGTTGCCGAGCGTGTCGCGTTGGCGGTGGCCGGAACACCCCAGGCACTCGCGGTTGGCGCCGACGCCGGCACCGGCAAAACCTGGTTGGTGGTAGAAGCCTGCCGGCGGGCGGTACTCCAGCACCCGAATCTGGTCGTCCTCTGGAGCAGCAGCTCCCTCCAGCCGGGCATACCCGAGCCTTTCCAACCCTTCCGGCAACTTCTCCGCATGATGGTTGGCGGCGATCGCGCCCCATCATCCGACTACCCGATTTCCAAAGAGAACCGCTTGCGCATCCAGTCCCGGATCCCGGCTGCCCTCGCCACGCTGGATGCGGTTGGGCGAGATCTGTTGCACCGCCTGGTTCCAGTATCGGTTCTTGCCAACGACACAGTGCGGGATCGACCGGACCTGCAGCCCCTGGTGACATCGCTCACGAACCATCCCGGTGGTCAGCATCGGGCAACGCCAGATGACACGCTGTACCGTGTCATCGTTGACTACGCCGCGGCGGGTCCGCTGATCGTTGTCCTGGAAGACCTTCACACCAGCGATGAGGGAACGATCAGGGCGATCTCATCCATTCTGCGCAAGATGCACGGCACGACGACACCACTGCTCGTGCTCACATCATTTCGGCCAGAAATCAACCACCATGGCACGACCAGCCGGCTCGAACCACTCTTCTCAACCCTGGACACCTGGTACCCCACCTCGATGATCGATCTCGCTGGGGCGCTGCAGCCAGCTACCAGTGAGAACTTCATTGCCGCGCTCGCCAGCGACATGGGTCTGGCACTTGATTCGAATGAGGTTCATCAGGTCCACGAACAGACCCTGGGATTGCCGACGCTCGTCGATGGCATGCTTCACTTGCGTCATGCGCACGATCATGGCTTCGCTCAGGGAGAGCCCTCCGCACCGCTGTCACACGCCCGCATCCTGGACGCCGAACTGGACCTGCTGGCGCCAACCACGCGTGCGTGCCTGGTTGCGGCCAGCGTGCAGGGCGAAGTTTTTGCCCTGGAAGTCCTCAGCCAGGTTGTCGGCACCTCCGTCGAACAGTTGCACACCATGCTGAACGACACGCCATTCTGGCGGCGAGGGCTGGTGCAGGCGGCGGGGGAGTCGACCATCTCCGATCGCCAGTTCCAGGAGTTCCAGTTCACCCACACCCTGATGCGAGACCATCTCTACGACGCACTGTCGGAGATCGAACGGGCCCATCTGCACCAGTTGACGGCAACCGCCCTGACAGCACTCCATGGTGATGCTCCGAGCGAGACAAGTGGCCAGATCGCGCATCACTGGGAACGTGCCGGCGCCACCATTCCAGCCGCCGAGGCATGGCTGGCGTCGGCCCGGTATCTGGTGAATTGGAACGAGTACGACAGCGCCCAGTTTGCCTACCACAAGGTGCGGGAGCAGCAGGTGCGCCTGTCAGCCCCGGCCCTGGAAGCCGAAGCGTTGCTTGGACTCGGGGTTTGTGCCCGGGCGCTCGACGAGCACGGCGAGGCCATGACCTGGCTCGAGCGCGGGCTCGATTTCGCCCGGCGCCGAAACCTGCCCACCATCGAAGCACGTTTGCTTTCACAACTCGGCATGCTGGCCTATGACGCGGGAGAGGTCGACCGTGGGTCGGAGTTGCTGCGCGAGGCGATTGCCCTGCACGAGCGCACCGGAGACCTGGCCGATGCTGCCCACTCCCTGGCCAGGCTCAGCCACAACCTGCACGGCCTGGGCCACTACGACGATGCGGCCCGGCAGGCGAAACGCAGCATCGACCTGGCCACTGTGCTTGGCGACGACAGCCAGCTGAATGGTGGCCGGATCGCGCTGGCCAACTGCTATCTGGACATTGGACGATTCGAGGCGGCGGTAGACCTCTACGAAACAACCCTGGCGGCGGCGGCCACCCTGGGCGACGTGCATCGAGCCAACATCTGCCTGATCAACCTGGCGCTGTGTCAGATCGAGCAGCAGCAGTGGGATGAGGCGGCGGCCATCCAGGAACCACTCCTTGACCGTAGTCGACCGATTGTTCCTCGCTTCATGGGCACGGTGGAGTACCAGTTCGGCCTGATCGCCGAAGGCAAGGGACGCTGGGGACTGGCACGCCAGCACTTCCAGACATCGCTTGAGGTCCGCACGCGGAACGGCCAGGACGCGCTGGCGATCGACTCGCTTGCCGGGCTGCTGCGGGTGGCCACGGCCCGCCAGGAAGCCGAAACGGCTCGCCACTGGATGCAGGAGATTGACGACCGCCTCGCCCGGCGGAATCTGGATGGCATCGAACACGTGGCGCGGGTCTGCCTGGCGATGATCGAAGGTGGCCAACTGACCGAGAACCGGGCCACGATCAACCGCTATACCGATATTGGTCTGGCATTTATTGAACGGCGGGCATCGGCCATGGCGAGCAATGACGACCGGCAGACCTACCTGACGCGAGTGCAGGCGAACCAGCAATTACTCGACCTGGCCAAGCAGGTCACTGAAGCCGATGAGGCAGGACGCCTGCGCTCACTGGCCAGCGACTGACCGTTGCCTGGCAACCACCGAGGTGATGTACGAGGAGGTTGATTCGATGCTGGACTTTTGGCGTGGCGTGGGTGTTCCGAAACATGAATCGGGCACACTGGCAGGTGTCCGCCGTTTTCATGTTCCGGAACGTTGAGCGTCTCCCAGCGGACGTTATGTAGTTCCCGTCCGGACGACTCCTCCACATACTTCATTGTCCAGTCAGATCACCAGCCGGAACACGCTGTTTTCCCGCAGCTTTCCCACAGTTTTGCCACGTCAACGATATTCTCACCGGTCAGTTGGTGGCGCATAATGGAGACTCGGGACAATTCAAACACTGGCAGCTCATCCGGAAAGGCATCCGCTGGTGGCTGAGCGGGAGCAATCACCCTTTGGCAGGCTCGTCCGGCAGCATCGCGAACAACTCGGACTGACCCAACAGGAACTCGCGGATCGACTCAATGCCGACCCCTCGGCCGAGGGGCGCTTCAGCGTGCGCACCATTCAGGAATGGGAGCGCAAGTATCCGCCCGGAGCCAAATGGCGCTCACCGCACCCGGCCAACCTGCGCGCACTGGCTGCCAGCCTCCAGATTTCCCTTGAGTCGGCGGCCTGGACCAACCTGCAGCAGACAGCGCGACAACGTCCACCGGAATCCCCACCGCGCCAGTCCGGTGCAGCACCAGTCGCCAGCGGCGAGCATGGCTTCATCAGCGCCGGTCGCGAATCGCAACTGGCCCGGCTCCGGAACGTGATCGATGGCGCTGTTGGTGGCGTGCCAGGTGTTGCGTTCATCGAGGCTGAACTCGGCAGCGGGAAGTCGTGGCTGGCGGCCCGGGTCGCGCGAGATGCCCTGGCCGCGTACCCCGACCTGGTGATCCTGTGGGGTGACTCGCCCCTCTTTGGTGATCCTGGCCACGCCATCCGCCAGATCCTGCTCCAGATTTCTGGAGGCCGCGACATCACCGTCGAGCGGTACCTGCACTCCGACATCAACTTCCAGCGACGCCGGAACCGGCTCGTTGCCGGGGTCGAAACCCTCCTCGCCAATCGCGAAGGCATCGTTGACCGGTTCCTGCCACTTGCCAGGCTCAAGGACCTCGCGGTCGATCCTGACGTGCCCGGCACCATGCGGCAGCAACTGGCAGACGTGGTCGACGGTGGGTATCCAGGCCCAGGCTCCGCAGGTCCCAGCGAACTGATTACCCGCATCCTGACCAGCTACGGCCACGCTCCGCTCGTGGTCGTGCTCGACGATCTTCACTGGGCCGATACCGGTACGGCGGCGATGCTGCATCACCTGCTGCTGGCGCTCTCTGGCAGCAGCCTGCCGATCGCGGTGATCGGTATCTACCGTCCGTCGGAAACGTACGACCTGCAGAGTGGGCGACCGACCGCGATGGGGCGTGTGGCCCGCGAAGCTCACCGCCACCTGCCGGTCGCCAGCATCGATCTCACCCACGCGGTTGGTGGAACGACCGGTCGAGCGTTCGTCGATGCGTTCGTCGCCGAGCTGGTACCTGGTGCGCCTTCCGAATTGGGTGACGCCCTGTTCGACTCCACGGCAGGGTTGCCCCTCCTGGTGTCCCGCATGGTGCGCTGGTACGGCGAGGTTGGCGCCCTGCGGGAAGGCCCGGACGGCCAGGGACTCAGATGGGATCATGCGCCGTCAGCCCGCCCCTCCGATGTCGAGGCCATCATGCAGGGTCTCATCGACCGTGTGCCGCCCGATCTACGGCCGATGCTCGATCTGGCGGCCATACAGGGCTCGGAATTCTCGGTCGATGTTCTCCAGCAGGTACTGAAGATTCCCCCAACCGAACTCATTCACCAACTGGACGCCCAACTGGCGGAGCGGCATCGGCTGGTGGCTGCGGGTGACGAGACGGTGACGGCGGGTGTCCGGAGTCACACCTATGCCTTCGTTCATGCCTGGTTCCGCGACGAGGTGTACCGCAGGCTTTCGCCATTCGAACGTACCCACCTGCACATGGAAACGGCGGAAGCATTGGCTCGCCTGTGGGGCACCAGTCCCCACGAAGGCTGCGCCCGGATTGCCCGGCATTACCAGCTGGCCGGTGACCTCGTGCAGACTGGCACCTGGACAATGCGCTGGGGTGATTACTGGCTGGAACGCCAGCACTTTGCCCCCGCTCGCGACGCCTTCGAAGCGGTCCAGGGGCTCGACCTGCGCCAGGTTGCGCCCCTGCTGACCGCGCAGTCGCACGTTGGGTTGGGAAACTGCGCGCGGGGGGAGGGGCAGAACGAGACTGGACGACACCACTTTGCCCAGGCACAGGAGATCGCCCGGCGTGAGCACCTGCCGTTGGTGCAGGCCTATGCCCTGACTTCGGAAGCCATGCTGGACTTCGACGCGGGCCACATGCAGCGTGGTACCGACCTGTTGGTCACCGCCATTGACCTGTTGCAGGAGTTTGGCGATCTCGCCGAGGCTGCCCGTTCACTCACGCTGCTCAGCCACACCCTGCATGGCACCGGGCACTATTCCGACGCCGCCGACCGTGCGCAGGCAGCAATCGACCTGGCCCGCGACCTGCGGAACGAGACTGTCGAGTCAGGGGCCCTGATCGCGCTCGGAAACTGTTGGCTGGACATCGGACTCTACGACGAGGCAGTCGATACCTACCTGGCCTGTCTCGAGATCTGCGAGCGACATGGCATTCTCGCCCGCGCGGCCATTTGCTGGCTGAATATCTCCGTCTGCGCGTTCGAAACCAGTACCTGGGATCGTGGTCGCGACGCCCTGGCGCGGGTGTTTGCCAATGCCGAACCGATCAATCCCCGGCTGACTGGGGCGGCCCACTTCAATCTGGGTGTGATCGAGGAGTTGACCGGCGATCTCCAGCAGGCGGCGGAACACTACACCGCATCGCTGGCAATCCGTGAGGAGATCCAGCAATTTGCGTTGCAGATCGATAGTCGGGCCGGACTGGTGCGCGTGGCCGTCGCCACCAACGATCGCGCATCCGCCGAGCAACACCTCGGACTGATCGAAGCGTACCTGCAGGAGCGTGGCCTGGAGGGCATCGAGCATCCCGGCCGACTGTTCGTCACGCTCGTTGACGCCCATGGCTTCCTCGAGCACGCCGCTGAGCAGCGTGACGCCCTGCAGAGGGGCCTGGCCATGCTGCGGGAGCGCGCACAGGCCTTGTCGACCGCCTCGTATCGGCGCACGTACCTGGAGGAGGTACCTTCTCACCGGGCGCTTCAGTCCCGGGCAGCCCATCTGGAATGCGAACCGGTCCTCGCCTCGACCCTGTAGCAGGATCGGGCAAGAACCGGCACCGGCCGCGCGAACGCTCGCCGGAGATGCGTGGACGCGGAGGAAGCAACCGGAGCGACCTCCGGGCCTCTACATGCTAGAGGCGCTGGTATTCCTCGAGGTCGAGCACGAAGACCGTGGCGGCCGCAGGTTGCGAGGCTCCGGCATCGACCGGGGCCGTGCCCGACCGGGCGTTGGCGCGAATCAGGTCCAGCACACGATCGACCTGATCCTCGTCGGCACCGATCATCAGGGTCGTGTTACCACGGCGGAGAAATCCACCGGTACTGGCCAGTCGCGTTGCCCGGAACTCTTCCTCCAGCAGGGCATCCACCACGGCGTCGGCATCTTCATTCTGGACGACACCAATGATCAGCTTCTTCATGCTGCGTTCTCCATGACATGCGAAACCTAACCGCATCATGCGGATTCGGGTCGGATCATCCTACTGCATTTGCCCATTTCGCGCCCAAACCGCTCATCGTGGACGCCCCCATCGTTGCCGGTCGAGATACCCCTGCAGGATCACCGCCGCGGCCGCCGCGTCCACCTGTTGCTTCCGCTTGTCGCGCCGGGTACCGCTGGCAATCAGCGATTTCTCGGCGATGGTGGTCGTCAGTCGCTCGTCCCACCATTCCATCGGCAACCCGATCTCCTCGGAAATCTCGTCGACGAAGGCCCGGACTTCGGCCGCCTGTGGTCCTTCCCGGCCCGAAAGCCCGACCGGCAGCCCAATCACGAGCCCGATGGCGCCGAGGCGCACCGCGTGATCATGAATCTCCCGCCCACTCCGCGGACCACGCGGCACCATGCCCACTGGTGAGGCGATCAGCCCCAGCTCGTCGCTGATGGCCACGCCAATCCGCTTGCCGCCAATGTCCAGGCCCAGTAGCCGGCCGCCGGGTTCCATCAGGAACCGACCGGTGAAGCTGGCGCTTCGGGCGTGGGTGGGGTCACTTCGCCTTCCAGCACGATCTCGATGCGATCCGATGCATGGGGCAGGCCACCGGGCCACCAGCCAGGGTTACGCTGCAGCGACCACGTCTCGAACGCCGGGACATTCCCGAGAATGCTGACCGCGTCGTCGGTGGAGCGTCCGGCCAGATCATCCTGCAAGGCGCTTCGATCGTCGTCGGAGAAGGCCGCTCGCACCGTGGCGATACCCTGCATGGTGTACTCGACCGACCCGGGCGCTTGAGACACCAGCTGTGGTTCGCCGAGCGTGATGGTATTGGTGATGAGTTCGTAGCCAGCAGGCACCTTCTCCGCCAGCGCGGATTGGTAGTACTGGCGAGCCTGCACGTCGAGTCCTGCCTGATCGTATTGGTAGCCAGTGGCCTCGACGGTGCCGCGCACGACCACGGCATCGGCGATATCCCCCGGCTGCTGCTCGATGGTGTACTCGGGTGTCCCTGGCTGAACCGACGGGGCGAGGATCACCTGCCCTGGCGGCAACTGGCTCGTCCAGTCATCAGCCACAGCACGACGCAAATCGTTGGTGACTTCGTCTTCGGCTGCCTGAATATCAGCCTCGGTCACGACCGCGACCTCGATGTCGGTGCCTCCGGAGGTTGCCTGCTCCCGATTACTGAAGTAGATCGGCTGGTCGGCCACCTTGCCGCTCAGTTCGCCAACCTCCAGGTTACCCGTGCCACCGGCTTCGCTCGCCGTCACCGCCACGGTCGCCTCACCAATCGACGAGCCCTCCGGGCTCCCGGCCGGCACCTCGATCTCGGTGTCGGTTGTGAAGGCCACACCCGTCACGGTTTCGAGCACGGTGCCAGCCGGCAGGGTGACGGCGTCGGTCGCGGCATTACGCAGCACCACCACGCCAGTCGCCGTCCCGTCTGGCGTGGACTGCAGCCCGGTAGCTGGCACTTCCACTTCGAAGGACACCGTGGCGGACGCCTCCGTCGCCTCCACGGAGAAGGCCGCATCTGGCGCGCCGCTGTTTCCCGGCGTCACCACACTGAAGAGCAACTCGGTGCTCACCTGCCCCTGCAGGAGCCTCGCCTCGACCCGGGCGCCCGGCATGTACCACCAGCCAACCAGTCCCAGAATCAGCAGCACGACAACGGCACCAGCCACAATCCGGCCGATCAGCTTCGCGCGGTCGTGGTTGGGTTCGTCTTCCAGATAGCTGAGGGAAACGAACGAGGCGTCTTCCGAAAGCCCGACGTTGGGATCGGACCGGGTGGCGGCAACGTCGTAGCGCTCCCGCCGCCGGCGGCGGGACACCGAGATCGGGTCGGCGTGTTCGTCTTCCGGATCGTCCGCTGGTTCCTGGCCCGTGTGGCGGGCACGTGCCCGGCGCCAGCCCTGAAACGCGGGCGTGGCGTCGATCTCTTCCTCCGCCCCGCCGTCGTCCGGCAGGCTGGGGCGGGCATAGTCGGCCAGCTTGAACATCGATGCCAGCTGCAGGCGCAGCGGATCCTCGGTATCGAGGGTGAGCTGGACATCGTTGGTTTCAACAACGTCGCGCAGGGTGCGGAACTCGGTGGCGGTCAGAAAAACCGGACTGTGCTCCGGAATCGCAAGGGTGACGGCCTTCCCCCGCGCGGCGCGCACCCGGGCGAGGATGTCTGGGAGGGTATCGTGCTCGGAAACCTCAATGATGAGGGCGCTTGGGCGTTCCCCGGAATCTGTCATGGTGTCCAACGAGATTTCATGCACCGGACCGGCCAGTCATGACCGGCCCGGCTGCTGCGCCACCCATCCCTGGCGGCTATGTTGACCCCCGCGATCAGGCCGAGACCCCGCTTGCCAGGTCGTTGATGGTCGATTCGACCGCGGCCAGCGCCGCAGGCAAACCATCCGGATTCTTGCCACCGGCTTCCGCCAGCTCCGGACGTCCACCGCCACGACCATCAATGTGACCGGCCAACGTACGAATGATATCCCCCGCCTTGATTCCGCGTGCGGTCAGGTCGGGTGTTACCACCGCCAGCAGGCTTGGCTTGTCGTCCACCACGGTGCCTAGCACGATGATGCCAGATTGGAGCTTGTCGCGCAGGCGATCGCCCAATTGGCGGAGCGCACCCTTCTCCGGCACAGTGACGCGGGTGGCCAGCACCTTGATCCCGGCAATCTCGCGTACCTGGGAAAGCAGATCTCCAGTCTGCGCCGTGGCGACTTCCCCCTGGAGCTTTTCGATCTCGCGCTCCAGCTGGCGGGTGCGGTCCTGCAGCACCTTCACCTGCTGGGGAACCTCAGTCCATGTCACGCGTAGATCACGGCCAAGTCCCTCGACCAACCGCTGCTGGCCGAGCATCCGGTCGACTGCCGCGGTGCCGGTCAGTGCCTCGATCCGGCGGATGCCCGACGCCACGGATCCTTCCGAGGTGACCACGAACGGACCGATCTCGCCGGTGTGGTGAACGTGCGTGCCACCACAAAGTTCCTTCGAGAAATCGTCAATCTGGACGACTCGCACCGTGGAACCGTATTTCTCGCCGAACAGCGCCATCGCCCCGGTATCAACCGCCTCGGTATAGGCCATCTCGGTGGTCGTCACCGGACGGTCGGCTACCACCTCGTTGTTGACGATCGACTGGATTTCGCGCAGCTGGTCCTGCTCGATGGCGTCCATGGTGGTGAAGTCGAAGCGCAGACGATCGGGCGCCACCAGCGATCCGGCCTGGTGCACATCGTTCCCGAGGACGAGGCGCAACGCCTTGTGCAGCAGGTGCGTGGCCGTGTGATTGCGGCGAATGCTCTGCCGCCGCGACCCGTCGATCCGGGCAGTGACCGTTTCACCGACCCGAATGAAGCCCTCCTTGACCGTTCCGCGATGCACGAACAGGTCCGGCGCAGGTTTGCGCGTGTCGTCGATGTCGACCAAACCGGTGTCGGCCCGCAGCGATCCGCTGTCGCCAATCTGGCCACCGGACTCGCCGTAGAACGGGGTCCGGTCGAGCACCACTTCGACCTGCTGGCCGGCCTCGGCAATCTCCAACGGACCATCCGCCCCGAGCAGGGCCACGATGGTCGCCTCGGCGGTCTCTTCGTCGTAGCCAAGAAAGGTGGTGCGGGTGGTGATGCCCGCGTAGAGATCGGACCGGTCGCGACCAGCATCCTGGAACGACGCCAGCGAGCGGCTGGTTTCACGCTGCCGCTCCATCGCCGCCTGGAAGCCGGTGTCGTCGATGGTCAATCCCTCTTCGTGTGCCAGTTCGGCGGTCAGATCGAAGGGAAAGCCGTAGGTGTCGTAGAGACGGAAGACGTCCTCGCCGGGAATGACTTGCTCACCCTTCGCCTTGAGATCGGCGGTGAGCGCCTGAAGACGATTGACGCCTGAGGTGAGGGTCTTGCCGAAGCTGGTTTCCTCGTAAGCGAGCACCTTGAGGATCTGGCTTTTGCGTTCAGCCAGAACCGGGTACTCGGGGCTGAACTGATCGATCACGATCTCCCCGAGTTGTGGCAGGAACGACTGCTGAATGCCAAGCTGCCGACCGTGGCGAATTGCCTTGCGCAGGATGCGGCGGAGCACATACGACCGCCCTTCGTTGCCCGGCAAGACCCCATCACCGATCAGGAAGACGGACCCGCGAATGTGGTCGGCCACGATTCGGATTGAGCGGTCGGTCTGCGGATCGACATCGTAGGTCACGCCGGCCAGCTTCGCGACGGTCTGGATCAGCGGCTGGTAGTCGTCGGTGTCGTACATGGTGCGCACACCCTGCACAAGCAGGATCAGGCGTTCCAGACCCATGCCGGTGTCCACACACGGCTTCGCCAGGGGTGTCGTGACGCCGTCGGGCGAGGTGTTGTACTGCATGAAGACGTTGTTCCACAGTTCGAGGAACCGTGGTCCATCAGAACCCGGCGTGGCGTTGTCCTCATCGGTGCCCCACGACTCGCCGCGGTCAAAATAGACCTCCGAGTCGGGGCCGTTGGGGCCAACCGGCCCCGCTGCCCACCAGTTGTCGGAGAGCATCGAGAGCCGTTCTTCCGGAACGCCGACCTCGTTGTGCCAGATGTCCCAGGCCTGCTGGTCGTCGGGATGCGTGGTGGGATAGAGCCGTTCGGGAGGAAGACCCATCCACTCGGTGAGGAACTCCCACGTCCAGGCGAGGGACTCCTGCTTGAAATAGTCGCGCACCGAGAAGTTGCCGAGCATGAAGAAGAACGTGCTGTGGCTCTCGTCGCCGACCTCGTCGATATCGACGGTGCGGAAGCACTTCTGGATGGTGCACATCCGGGGCGCAGGCGGTTCTTCCAGCCCGAGGAAGTACGGGATCATCTGCTGCATGCCAGCGGTGGTCAGCAGAACGGACTTGTCCTCGGCTGGCGGCACCAACGACGAACTCGGGACATGCAGGTGCTGTTTGGATTCGAAGAACTCGACGAAGAGGCGGCGGATTTCCGCGCCGCTCTTCCAGGGAATGCCGAAATTGGAAGACATGGGAGTGGCTCCGTAGGGACAAGGGCGACGTCAACGATCCGGCCGGGATCGCAACGCAGGTTGATGACAGGAACCGGGCGGCATTTCGCCCGCCAGGGGCATGTCAGGCCACGGAAAAGGCAGCGCATCCGCCAGCGGCCGCGACGGAGGCTGCCCCGGCAGCGGCGGCCTTCCCACCGCTGGAGGCGGCATGGATCTCCGAATGGATCGGTTGCGGTGCGATCGCGGCTGTCATGACACGGTTTCCTGGCACAGGAAAACGAACACTCCCACATCTGGAGTAGACGTATTGTGCCAAACCTCGTCGCCCACGCGCCACGTTCGAACGTTCACCGCTCGAACTGGCATACTCGTCATGAATCCGGCTCGCGGATCAGACC
>CAZNQC010000009.1:29945-39761 GCA_964574825.1 uncultured Sphaerobacteraceae bacterium
GATGACCCCGCTCTTCTATCACGACCTGTTCGAAGAAGCACCGGTGCAACTGCTGGGCCTCCCGCTGAAGGCTCCTTCCGCCGCGGAAGAGGAGCGGCAACTGGCTCACTACTTTGCGGAACTGGACGCCGATATCGACTCGGCCCAACGCCTGCCTGCCCGCGAGATCACCCGCGCCCACCTGTTCGAGACGCACCGATCGGCGCTGCGGTACCTCAGCCGCCAGGAACTCGCCGGCCAGGTCAGGACAAACCTGGTGGAACAGATTGAACAGGCCACCACATCACGGCCACGCGCGAACAGCCCTGTCACGCTCGTGGTGCACTCGCTGGGCAGCGTCATCGCGCTCGATCTGTTGCGGGACCTCCCCGCCGGTGTCCGCGTCGACCGCCTGGTGACCCTGGGTTCGCCCCTCGGACTGATCGCGTCGGTGCCGGGACCGGCTGCCAGGTCGTTGTTGCCTCCAGAGTTGCGCGAGGTTGGCATTCCCTGGTTCGACTTCGCGGCCGAAGGGGATGTGCTCGCCACCATTCAGCGTGTCTCGCGCCGCCGCCAGTTCGACGGGAGGCCACTGACGGTGAGCACGATCCAGGGAGACTTCGACAATCCCCACGAGTCGTACTTCATCGATCCACCAGTGGCCCTGGCCTGGACGAGCGCCTGCCGCTAGAGGTACACGCCAACCAGTGCTTTCGGGCACCAGTTGGCGTGCAGGTTCCCCGAGCTCCGGCTCAGGCAACGTCGCGGCGCCTGAACACCAGCATCCCGGCCAGCAGCAACAGCGCGACGTAGGTCCCCAGCACCAAAGCGCCCTCGAACCGGCTCAACTCAACCGCCACGGCCTCGGCATTCAGGCCCGGCGAGGGGACGGCCAGCATGCGGTCCCCAGCCAGAAACGGCAGGAAGCGGGCAATCTCAACCGGCAGGAACAGCGTCAGCATCATCTCGATCACCAGGCCCCAGATCAGTATCCCGGCAATGGCAATGGCGCTGGACCGCAGCAGCATACCCACGCCCAGCCCCAACAGCGCCGCCAGCACCGTGTAGCCCATGGCCCAGGGCACAGCCGTGGCGATCCCCGTCGCACTCCCCAATGGCAGGCCGGACATCGATGCGCCACCAATTCCAGCGATGACACCTGCGAAGCTGAACACCAGGCCGAACGCTCCTACAACCACGACCTTTGCCGCCACGATCACCCATCGCACCGGTTGGGCGGTCAGCATGCCCGCCACCACACCGTGCTGCAGGTCGGCTGTGAAGAGCAGCACCCCAACCGCCGCCGCCATCACCGCCGACACGACCGTCCAGTAAAACCAGGCAGTCTCGACGCTGTACACCTCGTCGCCGGAACCGAACCTGCCGGACGCCCAGGACATGATGGTCCCGGCCAGCAGGCTGAACGCCAGGAGGATCCAGGTCGATCGCAACGACCAGAGCTTGATCCACTCGGCGTGAATGGCGGCCGGCAGGGTCTCCCGGAACGACCGTGTTGCCGCAACGGACGGGATACCGGTCAGGGCTGCCGTCGAGCCCAGCGCATTGGAAGAGGAAAGGGGATGAGACATGATGCACCTCTTGTGGGATACGAAATCAGGCGGCGGCGAATTCGGTGGCCGTCGCGGTCAGGTGCAGCAGGATGTCTTCCAGCGATTCGCCGACCTCGGCCAACTCTTCAACCTGGATCCGGTGGGCAAAGGCAAGCGCGGAGACGTCCGCCCGAGTCGTGCCGCGGACATGGATCCGCCCCGCGACCAGGTCAGCATCGTGGCCATTCGCGCGCAGGAGATGCAGCAGGTCAGCCAGTTGCGGTGACGCCACCACCACCGTGGCGACAGCCTGGCGGGCGATCTCGGCCACCGGTGCGGCGACCACCAACTGCCCACCGCCGACCACCACCAGGTCATCGGCAAACATGCTCAACTCGGCGATCAGGTGGCTGGACACGAACACCGTGCCGCCGCGATCGGCAAAGTCCCGCAGGAACCCGCGCAACCAGCGAATGCCCTCCGGATCGAGTCCGTTCGAGGGTTCATCGAGCAGCAGCACCTGGGGGTTGCCAAGCAGGGCACCAGCCAGGGCCAGGCGCTGCCGCATCCCAAGCGAAAAGCCACCCGCCCGCTGGTTGGCCACCGACTCCAGGCCCACTTCCCGCAAAACGTCTTCACAGCGGGACAGCGGCACACCGCCCAGGGCAGCCATCGCCCGCAGATGCTGAAGGGCCGAGCGGCCAGGATGCATGCACCGCGGGTCAAGCACAACACCGACCGTGCAGGCCGGGTGCGCCAGGTTGCGGAACGGCACGCCGTCATAGTGCACCTCTCCCCGGTCTGACTCCGTCAGTCCCACCATCATCCGCATGGTGGTCGACTTGCCTGCCCCATTGGGACCCACAAACCCGGTCACCCGCCCCCGCCGCACGTCAAATGTGAGGTCGCGCACCGCCTGGCGCGCGCCATACCCCTTGCTGATGCCACGCACGGCAATCATCACGTCTGTGTCCACGTCGATCTCCTCGATTGGTAGTCTGCTGTAGGGAATCTGGTCCGTCAGTCCGCACCAGGCAGCAGGACGAGCTTGCCCCGGGCCCGGCCTGCCTCCAGATGACGCATGGCGTCGGCCACCTCCGCCAGCGGCCAGGTCCGTTCGACGACCGGTGCAAGCTGACCGTCCTCGATCAGGTTGGCCAGACGGTCAAGGTCCGAAGCGTTCTCGCTGGAAATGAGCATCTTCAACGTCTGGGAAACGAACGGCGACAGGGCGACCGCCCGCACCTGGCGACCGATCCCGAGCACCTTGCCGCCGCCTTCCGCCCCGACGATGACCAGCGTGCCGTTCCTCGTCAGCGCCCGGCGAAGGCTTCCCAGCGAGCGATGGCCCCCGATATCAACGATCAGGTCATACGGCTCACCAGCCAGGACATCGTCGTGCGTGTAGTCGAGCACGACATCGGCACCCAGCGAGCGGACCAGATCGAGCTTGGCGGTGCTGGCGACCGCGGTGACGTGGGCACCGGTGCTGTGGGCAATCTGGGTGGCAAACGAGCCGACGCCACCCGAAGCGCCGAGGATCAACACCCGTTGGCCTGCCTGCAACTGTCCGGCATCGAGCACGGCCTGGATGGCGGTCAGCCCCGACACCGGCACGGCAGCAGCTTCGACGAACGAGAGCGTGGCCGGTTTGCGCGCCAGCTTGTCCACCCCGGCAACGGCGTACCCGGCATACGACCCCTGGCCGATCCCGAAGACCTCATCACCCACCGCAAACCCCGTCACCCCGGGTCCAGTCGCGACCACCTCCCCGCTCAGGTCAAGCCCAGGGACAGGTTGCTTTGGACGGCGCAAGCCGAGGGCGAGCCGGGCCACCAGGGGTTCGCCGGTCATGATGTGCCAGGTACCCCGGTCGAGCCCGGCAGCGTGAACC
This sequence comes from uncultured Sphaerobacteraceae bacterium, assembly GCA_964574825.1. Classification (GTDB taxonomy): domain Bacteria; phylum Chloroflexota; class Chloroflexia; order Thermomicrobiales; family UBA6265; genus JACCYX01. Next base: position 33,369 of record CAZNQC010000009.1, read on the forward strand.
TGTACCAGCACCTCCCGTTCACCGGGGCTGGGTACGGCGACCTCGTCGAAACCAAAAACATCCGACGAGCCATAGGCCCGCTGGATCACTGCCTGCATGCGAGATGGCAGCGACAAGGGAATGTCTGGGGGGTGAGCGGGAGGAGCACTGATGGAAGGCGCGGTGCTGAGCATGGGTTGGTGGTCCTTCGTGAACATCTCTCTCGGCCAGATTCTTACACTGTAAGATTTCTGCGCTCGGACAGCGTAATTCTTACGATGTAAGATTGTCAAGCATGGAGTTGATGTCGCCTGTGGGAGCCATACTGGGACCATGAAGAAGACCACGAAGAAGTCCACTCGCCAACCGAAACCCCCGCTCACTCGCGACCGGGTGCTGTCGGCCGCGATGGAGATTGCGGACAAGGAAGGGTTGGCAGCGGCCACCATGCGCCGGATCGCCCAGGCGCTGGGAGTGGAGGCGATGTCGCTCTACTATCACGTCGCCAACAAGGACGAGTTGCTGGATGGGATGGTGGATCGTGTGTTCGCCGAGGTGGAGTTGCCGAGCCACGACGTGGACTGGCGCACCGCCATGCGACACCGCGCGAACTCGCAACGCGCCGCGATGATCCGCCACCCGTGGGCGATTTCCGTGATGGAATCCCGGACCTCACCGGGCCCGGCGACGTTGCGCCATCACGATGCCGTGCTGGGTCGCTGCCGGGCCGCAGGCTTCTCGGTGGAGATGTCGGCCCACGCCTTTTCCCTGATCGACAGCTACATCTACGGGTTCGTGCTGCAGGAGGTCACCCTGCCGTTCGAGGATGACAACGTGGAGGAGATGGTCGAGGAAATCATCGGCCAGCTCTCGCCAGACGACTATCCGCACCTGACGGAACTCACCGTCGAGCACGTGATGCAGGTCGGCTACAACTACGGATCGGAGTTCGACTACGGGCTGGAAATCGTCCTGGCTGGTCTGGAACAGGCTGCCGCCGAGGGGCGCGCGTAGGCCGGATCAGTCGCCCGGGGCAGGAGTCGGGCTGGCGGCAAGCACCGGCTCGGCCGTGACCGCCCGTTTCGCGTGCACCGGCCAGGTGCGACGGATACCTTCCGCCAGGGTAACGAACAACGTGGACATCAGGGCGGCATGGGTCAACGTCGCCATCAGGGCGAGACCGCTATACACCACCCACCGGCCAACCAATGATTGCAGGATCACATTCACCAGCACGATGACGGCGATCCACCACAGATCGCGCCGGGTATCGCGGAACCGCCAGCCGATCGCTGCCAGCCCGACGATGAGCAGGGAAATGATGCCGGCCGCGAGCCGGTGAATCGTCTGCGTGCCCTGGGGCGTGGTCGGGTCGAGGTTGGGGATCAGTTCACCATTGCAGGTGGGCCATGTCGTGCAGGCCAGTTCGCTGTCGGTGTGGCGCACGTAGGCACCGGTGTAGGCCACGACGATCGAGAAGACGAAGGTGACGATCAGCAGCCACCGAAACCATCTCAACGCATCCAGCTGGCTGGTAGGCACCTGGGGACGCTCCCGCTTGCCATTCTTCGCCTCCATCAGCACAAAGGCGATCAGGGCCGCCGACGCGAGGCAGACGAGAGAAATCCCGAAGTGGGTAGCCATCACCTCGGGCGAGGTGGGCCATTTCACGGCAGCCGCCCCCATCAGGGATTGCACGATCAGGGTGAGCCCAACACCAGGCACCAGCAGTTTGAACGATGGAAACTGCTTGCGTAGCGGCCAGGCCAGCACCACCGTGATCAGCACGAAAATGCCCTCGATGCCAGTCACGAAGCGGTGGGAATACTCGGTCAGCGACTCGTAGGTATCGGCCGGCAACCATTCGCCGTGGCAGAGCGGCCAGTCGTTCCCGCACCCCTCACCCGAGCCGGTGGCTGTCACCCGTGCACCCATCAGGAGCACGATGAACATGCCAATCGCGGTCAGCATTGCAAACCGCCGCGCCCACGTCATTCGCCTGGATTCCATCGCCCATTACCGCCCCTGCCCGGCTCCCGGTTTGCCGGAAGTCGTGGCAGTCTCTACCGCCGACCCACACTGTCACGCACAAGCTTGCCACATGGTCACTGTCACCGCAGCCCAGACCGCACAGTCCTGCCCAATTCGGTCCGCGATCGGGCCTGCAGCGACTGTTCGGATTGGGAGACGCGTGCTGTTACGCCTGCAGCGATTGCTCGCGCACCCACTCGTCAACGATGTTGACGGCCGCTTCGCCTTCCAGCGAGAACGGCGCACCGCCGGGCAATTTGGCGATGTAGACCACCCGGCCGCGCGGCAGCCATTCACCGAGCCGTTGAGCGATCAGGCGAAGGGGGGCAGCGGAGGTGGCGGCGGCCAGCACGCGGGTGGGCACCTGGATGCGGGCGACATCCTCCGGTAGAATCCGGTACCGATCCAAGGCATCCAGCGAGGGACTGAGGGCCAGCAAGTTGCGGCGCACGGCCGCGGCGCGGGGACGTGGCAACGTCTCGGACCAGCCGTCTCCCCAGCGTGCGTCGAGGTAGAGCGTCAGCGCCCGATCGGCCAGCCCCTTGTAGGCAGCCTCGGAGGCGGCGCGGAAGGCGTTGCGGGCCTCTTCCCGACCGAGGATCGCTTCCCCATCTGCCTCACCGTCCAGCAAGGTCAAGGCATCCGGTTCGATCAGGGTCAGCGACGTGACCAGTTCGGGGCGGCGACGTGCCAATTCCAGCGCGGCGATCGCACCCTGGCCGTGACCAACCAGGTGCACCCGCTTGCCACCGGCGTGCACGAGTCCTTCCGCTTCCAGCACGGCGAAGAGGTCGTTGGCCATGTCCGTCACATCGAAGGCCCGGTTCTTAAGGGCGGCACTGGCGCCGTGGCCGCGGGCATCGAGCAGGAGGACCCGCATCGATTCGGTGAGCGCTTCCCGGAGCGGGCCGAACGAACCCTTGTCGGCAAGGGTGGTGTGGAGCAGGACCGCGACATCATCAGTGTCGGGGCCATCGATTTCATATGAGAGGCGAGCGAGGTCATTTTGCGCGAATCGGGTGATCCCCATGGCGTGGTCAGATCTTTCGTGGAGGTGCGGCGCAACGTGTCGTTCCGACCGGTTTCGATCGGATCATTTCTCCAATCGTACCCGCTCACCACTGCTCACTGTGGCGATCTCCCATCAGGCCACGCCGACACGGACGCGGTGCCAGCCACTGGAGCCATCCGGCAGTTCCGGAGCCTGATCCTGCGTCTGCACGTCACCCATCCCGTCGGTGGCACGAACGACAATCTCGTATGAGCCGGAATCCGCGTCCCACGGATACTCCCAGATCACCCAGCTGAGACCAGCCGGGCTGGGATTAGCCGTGATCGTCGCTTCCTGCCAGGTATCGCCGCCGTCGGTGCTGACTTCAACCTGCGATATACCCCGGTCGCCGCCGAACGCCACCCCGCCGATGGTGGTGCGACCAGTGGCCAGGACATCGCGGTCGCCGGGAACGTCGATCCGGCTGGAGGTCTTGACGATGGCGGGGTCGGTCCAGCCACGTTGCTGCCAGAAGCCCTGGTAGTCCTCGTTGGAGACGGTGATCCGCTCCAACCACTTCACGTTCTTCATGCCGTAGATGCCGGGCACGATCAGACGCACGGGGGTTCCGTGCAAACGGGGAAGCGGGACACCGTTCATCTGCCAGACCAGCATCGGCTCCGGCTGCAGCGCGCGGTCGAGGGTGATCGAATCGGTGTAGTCGTCCTCGGCGGTGAGCACGACCTTCACGGCACCCTCCTTCACCCCGGCCTTGCGCAGCACGGTGGCAAGGGGAGCGCCAACCCACTCGGCGGTGCCGATCAGCGGGCCGCCGACCGGATTCGAGATGCAGGTGAGGGTGGAGACGAAGGCTGGGGCGGCCATCGCTTCCAGATCGGCCCGGGTGAACCGCATCTCCTCGTTCACCAGTCCGTCGACCGTCACGTACCAGTTGTCACCACGGTCGGGATCGGGATCGACGAAATTCTTGGAGATGACGTAGAAGTCGTCGTTGGAGGTGATCGGCGACGAGATCTCCCCGGCCGGAGTCGTGCCAACCGTTGGCCGGTTGGCAACCCGGGCGATCGCCGAACCGAGCACGCCAACTGCCGCCAGGGCTCCGGCTCCGAGCGCGACCCGGGTGGTGAGTTCGCGGCGGGAGATCTGGTTCTCACGGGCAGCTGACGCCCCGGTGGTGTTCCTCCGGCGAAGCAGGATCGTCACGCCGCCCAGCACCACCCCGAAGGCGGCTGCCGCCAGCGCCAGTTGGAACAGCACCGGAATCATCCGCGTGCCAGAGAGGGCACCGGGTGTCTGGCTGGGCACGAACGACAGCATGAAGAGGGCGAAGACGGCGAAGAGCCCGAGACTCCACGAGGCCGCCCGGGACCAGACCGGCGCAAAGGGCTTCAGGGAGCCGATGGCGTAACGCCAGCCGATGACCCCACCGAGCACCAGCAACGCCGCCATCAACCCGGCCAGGAGCAGGGTTTTGGCCTGGGTGCCGAACAGGTCCAGCGACAGGGAGAACATGCCCATCGGCAGATAGCGCAGCAGGGCATCGGCGAGGGCGTCGAGCAGCGAGACCACCTGCGTAAGCTGGCGGAGGATCACGACCACCACCAGCAGGGCGAGCATCGCCAGCACACCGGCGATCACCCCGCGCCGGATAACCTGGTTCCGGGTTGGCTCGCTGCTTCCGATCGTGGTCTGGACGGGAATGTCCATCTGATGCACCCTCTCGCGATGCATGCGTGGTATGAATGATGGAAACATCGGTAACGCATGCGTTAACTCACTGTACGCTCGTTGATGGGCAATTGGATCACCCGGATGGCATGCCAACCGGCACAAGGGAGTGCACAAACGATGGCCTATGCCACCATCACCCTGAATCCGACCAGTCTCGTGGTGCGACCACAGGGCAAGCACCGGTTCTTGGCGCTCAAGTTCTCGCTCTACGTTGCCCGGCCCGATGTGGTCTCGGCCGAACCCGGTGGGCACCTGGCCGAGAACGGTCCGCTGGGCCTGCGGATGCCCGGCACCAATGTGCCCGGGTTCTACCTGGCCGGCACGTTCTGGAAGTTCTGGGGAGCCAACCGGGTCAAGTCGTTCTGGATTCGCCGTCATCCCGGCAAGTGCATCCGGATCAATCTGCAGAACTTCGACTACGACTACTTGATGATCGAAGTGGACGACCCGGCGGCCGAAATCGCCCGGATCAACGCCTGGGCCCAACCATAAGAAAATAGAGAAGAGAAAATAGGAAATAGGGGGTACTGCGAGTGGTACCGGCGTGTTCGAGTCCCCATCGAGCACGTAGTCGATAAGGAAGTGGCCGACCGACGTTCACGCAGGAGGACCTTCATGACGCTCTGGATTTGCCAGACCTGCGGATTGGAACACGCCGACACGCCCGAACCGCCTGCCACCTGCGCAATCTGCTCCGACGAACGCCAGTATCTGACCCCCGCCGGGCAAGTCTGGACGACGCTCGACGAGATCCAGGCGAACCATTCCGCCACCATCGCCGAACTGGAGGCGGGTCTGTACGGCATCACCGTCACCCCGAAAACCGGAATCGGACATCGGCCGATCCTGGTCGTGACCGGCAACGGCAACGTGCTGTGGGATCCACCTGCCTACATCGACGACGAGCTCGTCACGGCGATTCGCGATCTGGGCGGGATCGATGCGATTGCGTCCAGCCACCCGCACCTGACCGGCGTGTCGATCACCTGGAGTCACACCTTCGGCGACATTCCGGTCTGGGTGAATGCCGACGATCAGCGCTGGATTCGCCGCCCCGACTCCGTGATCCAGCTCTGGCAGGACCAGCAGGAGGTGCTGCCCGGGGTGACGCTGGTGCAGTGCGGCGGGCACTTCGCCGGGAGCGCGGTGCTGGTCTGGGCTGACGGAGCCGATGGCCAGGGCGTGGCGCTCAGCGGTGACACCTTCATGGTGGTGGCCGACCGCGAATGGGTGACCTTCCTGCGCAGCTACCCGAACGACATCCCGCTCTCGGAGCGCTCGGTCCGCAAGATCGTTGCTGCACTGGCACCGTATCCGTTCGAACGCGCCTACAGCGGTTTCGACGGTGGATTCCTCGCTGCCGACGCCCACGAGCGGGTACGCGCTTCGGCCGATCGTTACATCGGCTGGCTCCGCGACGATTTCCGCGATCCCGACGAGCGCACCTAGCCATCCGTGGTCAGTCGGCACGTCGGAAGTCGATAACCAGCGCCGATGCGGTGACCATGGCATGCCGCATTTTTGAGTACATCTCATCCAGAAACTGAGTATCTGGGCCGGTTGTGGTTCAGCGGCGGCATCCCTACGGTGGGCAGGAGAGGCGGTGTTTCCGCCCGTCCGGACTCGACGGAGTCCGTTCG
>CAZNQC010000009.1:39861-41423 GCA_964574825.1 uncultured Sphaerobacteraceae bacterium
CTGGCGAGCGGCAGATGGTGTTTCCGGCGGTGGCCGGGTTCACCCGGGTGCTGCTCTACGACCGGCCCGGCACGATCGGCGAAGTCAACTCCTCGCTGGATCCAACCGCTCCCCTCTTCTATCCCAGCCGGAGCGACCCCGCGCCCCAGCCACGCACAATTGCCGACTTCGTGGCCGACCTACATGCACTGCTGGCCGCCGCCGAGATCCCGCCGCCCTACGTGCTCGTCGGACATTCGATGGGTGGAATGGCGATGCGACTCTTCGCCAATACCTATCCCGACGAGGTCGTCGGCATGGTGCTGGTCGATGCCACCGGCGAGTACGTGCATGCGGCGTTCGCGGAGATTCTGACGCCCGAGCAGTGGGACACGTTCGAAGCGCTCACGCTCGACCGGACCGACCTGCTGGACGCCTATCCCGACGCCGAGCAACTCCTGCAGGCTCCACTGGACGCCGAGCCCAGCGCCATGCTGCTGCGCGAGGCACAGGCGCGGTCGCCGCTGCGGGACATGCCGCTCTTCGTCCTCTCGCACGGCATTCCGTTCGGTGCGCCATTCCCCGGCTGGCCCGTGGATGAGGCCGAGGCGGCGATGAACGAGTCCCAGCAACACACGACCGAACTGGTGCCCAACGCCCGGCAGGTGATTGCCGAGAAGAGCGGTCACAACATTCACCAGGACCAGCCGGACCTTGTGATCGAGGCGATCCGCCAGGTGGTCGACGCCGTGCGCGATCCTGCGACGTGGGCCAGCGACTAGCTCCCGGAGGTGACCGGATACCATAGGCTGGATGGCATGACCTGATACCGAACTCCAGGAGAGATTCCAGCCGATGAGCGCACGCGAGCACACCTATGTCACCCGGATCACGTGGACGGGCAATCCGGACGGCGGCACCTCTCGCCGCAACAATCACTCGCGGAACCATGAGATTGCGGTGGACGGCAAAGCACCCATTGCAGGCTCGTCGGACCCGGCGTTTCGGGGTGATGCCAGCCGCTACAACCCGGAGGAGCTGTTCGTGGCGTCGCTTTCGGCCTGCCACATGCTGTGGTACCTCTCGCTGTGCGGGAAGGTCGGGATCGAGGTGCGGGATTACGTCGATCATGCCGAAGGGCTGATGGTGGAGGACGCTGCAGGCGGCGGGCACTTCACGCAGGTGGTGCTGCGGCCGGAGATTCACCTCGCGCCCGGCGCCGATGCGGACGCCGCCGATGCGATTCACCACGAGGCCCACGAGAAGTGCTTCATCGCCCAGTCGGTGACCTGTCCGGTGACGGTGGAAGCAACCTACCGGGTCGCATGATATCGGTCCCAGATGACCAGTCCGAGGGATCGTTCGGGTGAAAACGTTCCGCGGTAATTCTTTAATTCGGTAAATCAGAACTCGTTGATTCCATGGGCTTTTTCGGCCCTGTTTCCTGCGGAATTAGCGCGAATTACCGCGGAACGTTGCCTGGGTGGCACTGAGCTTCATGACCGGCAATTCCATTCACCGACAGGTTGGTTCCTGCCACATCGAGCCAGGAGGGCCACACGCCAGCCATTCCTCGTAGGCCG
>CAZNQC010000010.1:0-8509 GCA_964574825.1 uncultured Sphaerobacteraceae bacterium
CGTGCCGGCCGTGGCTCCTTCATGGGCCAGGACGACGACGATGTCGGCTCCTTGCGACCGGAGTTCGGCGGCGTAGTGATCGATCACGGGGACTGGATCGAGGATTTCGTACGGACCAAGCGCGCCAACGCGGGTGACGCGGTAGGTGTCGAGCGTGGTGATCCCGATCACGCCGACGGTGACCCCGTTGAACTCGAAGGTGGCCGTGGGTGCCCATGGCGCGCCGGTATCGGCGATAGGCGTGGCGCCATCTTCGGGCAACGCGATCGGTGTGCCTTCGGCGAGGACCACGTTGGCGGCGAGTGATGGGTACTGCGCGGAGGTCATCAGGTCGATGAACCATTGGTAGTCGATGTCGAAGTGATGGTTGCCGACCGCGGCGGCGTCGAGGCCAAAGGCATTCATCATTTCGATGGCGGGCCGGTCATCGAAGAAAGCCGAAAGTGGTGGGGTTGCCCCGATGATGTCGCTGGCGGTGAGGAAGAGCTGGCCGTCGCGAGACTCGGCCCGGAAGAAGTCGATCCACGGCAGCAGGTAGGCTGCCCCGGCGATCGGAGCGGACACACCGGGCGCGTTTTCGTCAGCGAAGGAGTCTGGTGAGGCGCTGAGCGGAGCGAACTGGGCGTGGTAGTCGGAGATCGAGATCAGCGTGATCTCGCTGAGGTTGTCACCGTTCGCCAGCGCGTCGTAGAGGATCGCGCCGCTGGCGCTGGTGGGACCGGGAATCCCCAGCAGGAAGGCGGCAGTCGGTGCAACATCGATCGCTTCCACACCGGCGACGGATGCGCCCGAGCGGAAATCCGGACCGCCTGCGATGAACGTGCCGTGCAGGTTGATGTTGGCATCGAGGTCAACGAGGTCCGGCAGGTAGCCGTGCTGGCCGAAGAAGACCGACGGGGAGATTGCCTGGCCGGGCGCGGCGGCATCGAACTGGTAGGGCGGGTTGAGGATAACGACGACATCACCCGTGCGGCTGGGATGCACCGCGGTAGGACCGAACTGCTGCGCCACGTCTTCCTTCAGGAGGACTGCAGCCACCACTGGCAATGTCGGATTTTCCGGATCGGAGAGTCCGGTGAAGGCATCGACGATCTGCTGACGGACCGTCTCGTAGTCGTCCTCGGCGACCGCGCCGGGCACATCTCGCCCAATCAAATTGACATAGATGTTGGCCGAGGCGCCGGTCGCGCAGATCTTGGCGAGCACCGTGGCCGGATCATCACCCTCTGGAACGGTGCAGTTTCCGGAGGCTTCGCTGGCGGTCAACCCAGCCTGCTGCATGACGTAGGAACCGTTGACCGAGAACCATTGGGGGGCGAATCCGTGGTCGGACGAGACCATCACATTCGGCGCGTCGTCCAGCAGGGAGATCGCGTGGCCGAGGAGGGCATCCGTGCCGGAGTAGGCCTGCTCGATGAAGCCGGAGCGGGTATCGACCATTCCGTCAGCGATGCCGTCGTTGTCGGCGTCGTCGTAGCGGGGATTCGTGGTGCCATTGGGACCCGATTCCGTGATCAGGCCGAGGAACTGGTGGGTGAACTCGTCGGTCACGGACGAACCGACCATCAGGAGGTCGGGCTGGATACCGAGATCGTTCAGGATGTAGTCAAGATAGGCCTCGTTGGCGGTGAGGCTCAGGAGGCCCTGTTCGACATAGGTAGTCTCATCGATCAGGCCGTTCTGAAGTGGGAAGTAATCGGAACCAATGGCGCTGGGCAGGTTGGCGGCGATCGCTTCGGCGAACCCACCCGGCGCGGCGCAATCCGGGGCATGGTCACAGCCGTTGTAGGTGGCGTTGGCCCGGTTGATGCTGGTGGCGTAGAGCCGGAGCTGGGAAGCATCGGCGGAGAGGTCAGTCAGGTTCAGGTAGAAACCGGCGGTCAGGCCGTCCATCTCACCGGTGAGACTCACCTTGATGTCCTGCCAGTCGCCCACGGCCAGATCGGCCACCGAAGACGAGCCGTCCTTACCCGCAGCCGATGCGACAGGCGACGCAAGCGGGGAAGCGGCTGGACTGGCACCATCGCTGGGAGTGGCGACCGCCTCTGTCACCAGCACCCGGTCGTAGTTGACCGTGCCGTCGTCGGTGGAGTCGTAGATGTAGAGGCTATAGCTGCGTTCGGGATTGACGTCCGGGGCGGTGCTGCCAAGCGAGAGGGTCTGTTCCAACGGTGGGCTGAAGGATTCGGGCACGTTGGTCCAGCCATTCGCTTCCTGGAGTTCGACCTGCTGGTAGAAGGCCTCGGACCCGAGGTCGTAGTTCGCCAGCACCGCGCTGTAGGCATAGGTTGACCAGTAGTCGATGGCGGGTCCGTTCAGTTGCGGTACCAGGCCCGAGGTGCCGGTCCAGCCGACGACTACGACCTCTTGTCCATATTGCTCGGCGGCCTGGGCGATGGTCTGAACCTGGAGCACTCCGGTGCCAAAGCCGGAGGAACTGTTCGCGAAGTCGGCGTCACCGGTGCGATAGAACGTGTTGTTGATCGAACCGTGCACACCCGGCCAGGTGCCGGTGGAAAGCGATGCCCAGCCGGTGCCGGTGTTGGGCGGGAACGACTGGAGCAGCCCGTTGTCGCCAACCACGCCATTGGCCGCGAGTTCGGCCATGGTGGGCATCAGGCCAGCCTCGCTGTAGCTGGCGACGAGGTCGGGTCGCATCCCGTCGGCCGTGAAGAGCAGGACCGGAGCGTTGGCAGATGCTGCGACCGGTGATGCCACAGGGGAGGCGTCGGGAGTTGTTTGCTGGGCCGAGGCCAACGGATCGAGGAGCACCGCCAGCAAGGCGATGACGAGAACGAGCGTCCAGTTCCGGGAGGTGGTGCGGCGTGTCGACATGTGGGTCCCCTGACACTTCCGACGAGCCCCTGGCTGGTGAAATGAGGCCCGTCGCCTGATCCGGCGAAAGCGTTCTGGTGAACCCATCCTACCGGATTGGATTACGAGGGCATGTTGGTTCGCCGTTAAGCGGGCACGCCGCGCGTCCTATCATGCGGATGCGCGGCGTGTGAAGAGGCTGAAGCAGGCGAGCAGTTAGCGCTCGCAGGAATCCCAGAGTCCGTCGTGGTCTTGCTGGGCGAGGTCCTGAGCTTCTTCAAGCACGTCATCGTAGAGCGTGTTGGGTGGATAGGAGCGAGCGACCGCATAACCGCCAAGGACAAGGATTTCGGAGACGAGGTAGGCGTTCTGGGTGTCTTCCTCGTAGATGAAGACGTGCCGCAACTCACGTCCGTTCGGATCCTGTTCCTCGGTATCGATCTGGGCGAAGACTTTGGTGCCAGTTGGCAGGAGTTCGCGGAGGAACCCCTTGGCTTCCGGTCCGTAGCATTCTTCTTCCGTCCACGGGCCGTCCATCTCGGGGGCCTGGATGCCGATCAGCCGGGTGTTGTAGTACCAGGTGTCGTTCGGGTAGGTGAGGCGCACGGTGTCACCATCGGTCACCGAATGAACCACCATTTCCTCGGCGTCGTCCGGCAGTTCCCACGGGAGTGCTCCCTGGTAGAGCGGGTTTCCTGTCCCCTCCGTGGCCGTTTGGGCGGCTGTTGTGGCGGGAACGGCCAGCAGAATGGCCAGGAATGCCAGGCGGCTGATCAGGTTGGCTCGGAACATTGCAGAATCCATCCAGGTGAGCACCGCACGCGATCGGTGCGGGGTGAAGAAACGGTTCTGGGAGTATACGACCCCTCTTTCGGTGGCAGCATGTAACCGATCCGATCTGCAACTTGTTCCTATAATGATTCGATACGACTTGCTGGACCGGGCAGGCGCCTTCCTCTTTTCAACCAACCTGCCGGCCGGTCAACCCAAAGGACGCACGGATGCCAGACTCGACACCACCCACCAACCGCAGAAAGCTGGCAGAGACTGCATCGTCCACCACGCCGGCCCTGGACAAGGTCGCCACCCCGCGCGACCTGAACGCGATGTCGACCGCCGAGTTGACGCAACTGGCCGCCGATATCCGCCAGGAACTCATCTCCAGTGTCACCCGCACCGGTGGGCATCTGGGGGCGAGCCTGGGGACGGTGGAGCTGGCAGTGGCGCTGCACAAGGTGTTCGATGCTCCGAAGGACAAGATTGTCTGGGATGTCGGCCACCAGGCCTATGCGCACAAGATGCTGACTGGCCGGCGCGATCGCTTCCCAACCCTCCGCCAGGAAGGCGGGATGAGCGGGTTCCTCAGCCGCGACGAGAGTGACTACGACGCCTTTGGGGCCGGCCACGCCTCGACCTCGATTTCGGCGGCCCTCGGCATGTGTGTCGCCGAGAACCGGAAACCGAACAGGGAGCGAGGCCACGTCGTTGCAGTGATCGGCGATGGGGCGCTCACCGGGGGCATGGCCTTCGAAGGGCTCAACAACGCCGGTCACCTGGACATTCCGTTCATCGTGGTGCTGAACGACAACGAGATGTCGATTGCCCCGAATGTGGGTGCGCTGAGCAAGTACCTCGACCGGGTGCGGACTGACAAGTTCTACAACAAGGCCAAGGACGAACTGGCCGACATGATCGAACGGTTGCCGCAGGGCGAGCTTTTCGTTGAATTCGGCAAGCGGGTGAAGGATTCGGTCAAGGAATTCATCTACCACTCGATGATCTGGGAAGAGCTTGGGTTCACCTACATCGGTCCGGTGGATGGGCACGACCTGCGTGCGACGGTCCAGGCGTTGCGGCAGGCGAAGGACATCGAGGGACCGGTCTTCGTTCATGTCGTGACCCAGAAGGGGCGTGGCTACGATCCTGCCCAGAGTGACATCGAACGCAGTCATGCGGTGAGTGCGCCATCGGGCAGTGGCAAGCCGTCGCCGCCGAAATACCAGGATGTGTTCGCCAACGCGTTGGTCGAGCTTGGCCGGAACGACGACCGGATCTACGCGATTACAGCCGCGATGCCGGGTGGTACGTCACTGGGCACGTTCCAGCAGGCATTTCCCGAGCGGTTTTTCGATGTCGGGATCGCCGAGCAGCACGCCGTGACCTTCGCCGCGGGGCTGGCCACGGCAGGCCTGCGGCCGGTGGTGGGCATCTACTCGACGTTCCTCCAGCGGGCCTACGATCAGATCGTCCACGATGTCTGCATCCAGAACCTGCCGGTTGTGTTTGCGCTCGACCGGGCCGGGTTTGCCGGTGACGATGGTCGCACTCACCATGGGGTCTACGACTTCAGCTATTTGCGTTGCCTCCCCAACCTGACGGTTATGGCGCCGAAGGACGAAGCTGAATTGCGCCAGATGGTTGCCACGGCGGTGGCTCACACCGAGGGACCGGTTGCATTCCGCTATCCGCGCGGTGCCGGAACCGGGGCTGACCTGGAGGCGCCACTGGAGCCGCTGCCGATCGGGAAGGCCGAACTCCTCCGCGATGGAGCCGATCTGGCGATCATCGCCATCGGTGCAACCGTCTCCGAGGCCGAGACTGCCGCGGAGGAACTGGCGCTGGATGGACTGGACGCGACGGTGATCAACGCCCGGTTCGTGAAGCCGCTCGATGCCGACGCCATCGTAGCTGCGGCCAACCGGTGCGGGGCGATTGTCACCGTGGAGGAGAATGCCCTGGCGGGAGGATTCGGTTCGGCTGTTGTCGAGGTGCTGTCCGATCGTGGAATCGATGTTCCGGTCGTGCGGCTTGGCGTGGCCGATCAACTCTACGAACAGGCGTCACAGGCCCGGTTGCGAGAGCTCGCGGGAATTGATGCGGCGGGCATCGTGCTGGCAGCACGGCAGGCTGTTGCCGAGCGCCGGTCGCGGGCGGCTGCAGATTCGCCTGTCACCGCCCTGTAGGCGGCCGGAATGGAGTTACCAATCGCCGACAACGTGATCGAACAATTCGATGCAGACCGGCTCGCCTCGTTGCTGGAGCCGGTTGGGGTTGACCTGAACGACGAGCAGGTCGCGCAGCTCACCCGCTATGGCGAACTGTTGCACGAGCGCAACGCCGTCACCAATCTCACCGCCGTCCGCGATATCGAAGGTGTCGAACGGCGTCTTGTGCTGGAGAGCGTGCGGCTGGTTCCAGCGGTGAGGGACACACCCACGATCGACACGTTGGGACGGCGAACCCTGCTCGATGTTGGTACTGGGGGTGGTCTGCCGGGCATGGTGCTGGCGATCTGCTGTCCGGAGCTGACAACGTACCTGCTCGATGCCACCGGCAAGAAGATCGCCTTTCTTGACGACGTGATTGCCGACCTTGCGTTGCCCAATGTGCACACGATCCATGGTCGGGCGGAAGAAATCGGTCACCAGCCACGCTATCGCAATGCGTTCGACCTGGTCACGGCCCGGGCAGTCTCCTCGACGTCGGCATTGCTGGAATTGGGGTTGCCGATGCTGCGCACGGGTGGCACCATGCTGTTACCAAAGGGTGTCGAGATCGAGGAGGAACTCGATGCCGGGAGTCGGGCGGCTGATCTGCTCAATGGCGAGATCGTTTCGGCCGAATTGCTCCCGGACGTTGGATCGACGATCGACACGCGCCTGGTGGTCGTGCGGAAGAAGGGCTCAACGCCCGGCAAGTACCCGCGCCGCTCCGGGATACCGGCTCGCGATCCGCTGGGAACACGCCCCGCCAGTCGACAGCAGCAAGGGAGCACGCCATGATCGGGAGCCAGGCCGGAAAACCGCCAGTGGCTGCCAGGCGGCGAATCTTCTACCGCAAGGAGAAGCTGCAGGGAGCGTGTTGGGAATACGAAATAGCCGGTGGCTGGCTTGAGGTTGAGAATGGCGATGAAACGCGACGTATCCTGCGTCATGCGTTTCGCTTCTACCGGCCGCGCCAGGCCACCCGGCGGACCCAGGACGGCCAGGAGGTCGTGCAGCGGGCGGCCGCCGAACAATGGTTCTTTCCCGACCGCTGGTTCTCGCTGCTGCGGTTCACCACCGAAACCGACGAGACGATCGGCTACTACGTCAATTTCTCACGGCCGCTGAGCGAAGTGCGTCGCGATTACTACGCCGATATCGACCTGGAGCTCGATCTCTGGGTCGACCTCGACGGCACCGTCACCGAACTCGACCGCGACGAATTCGAGCGGGAGATCGCCGATCAGCGACTGCCAGTCGAGTGGGCCGAGGCCGTGATCGAAGCGGCCGGCCATGTCGCCGAAGCCGTCCAGGAATCGGTCGCCGAGAACGGTCCCGATGTCGAGAGTACCCGCGATCCCATCTACGGAATCCCCGAGTTCATCCTCCGGGCCTGATCCCTGACGTCCTCATCTCCGGCCTTCTGCCGTCAGATCAGGGATGACTGGCCGGATCGAGTGGGTCCGTGCCCGAAGCATTTTCCACAGCATCGCCCGTCCCGTCTCCATCCGTGTCGTACCGATTCGGATCTGTCCCGGTGGTGAACAGCTCGTAGGTGTCGGTGAGCATGTCCTCGTCGGAGTCCGGGTTGTCCGGATTCGTGCCGTAGTACAGCTCCAACGCATCGCCGAGGAAGTCACCGTCCCGATCGTTGAGCACCAGCGGATCGAGCCTGGCGGCGACTTCCGCTCCGTCCCCGTCACCATCCAGGTCTGTGTCGAAAACTGCCGGATCAGTGTGGTGGAGGAACAGTTCATCACCGTCGCTCAGCCCGTCGTTATCAGTGTCGGCGTTCGTCGGGGAGATGTTGCCGTACTGCCCCGAGACTTCGTCGCCATCGGTCACGCCATCGCCATCGGTATCGAGCAGTAGCGGATTCGTCCCGTAATCGTTCACTTCCATGCCGTCGCTGATGCCGTCATCGTCGGTATCGGGTCGGGACGGATTCGTGCCAAGTTTGGCCTCTTCGTCGGCGGTCAGTCCGTCGTCGTCGGCATCGCTGGTGTCCGGCGGGGTCTCCGTTGGTTGGGTGGCCGTGTTGGAACTGCTGCTGCCGTTTCCGCCGTCGGTTGATGGGGAGGCCACGGGTTGTTGGTTGCCAGATCCGCTGCTGGTGGGCATTGCAGATGACGCACCCAGCGTGGATGGATCGAGCGATGGACTCATGGCGACATATCCGATGACCGCCGGGCCGCCATCCGCGCTGATCTCGAATGTAGGACCGGATCGCGTAACGAACCTCCCTGCGCCGACCGACGAGCCGTCGCCCAGCAATCCACTGCCGGACAGTGAAGCCACCAGTGGCACCGCCCAACCGTCTGTCCCGGGTGTGGCGGATTCACCCGGATCGAGCGCGCCAAGCCGGAACTCGATTGCGCGCATGGCATCCGGCGCGGCGGCGGGATCGGCCTCACCAATGGTTGAGAGCGGGCGCCCAACGCCATTCCCCTCGGCCAGCGGTGCCTCGGCATCGGCAGGCGTCACCGCAATTCGCCAGACGGTAGCCTCGCCGGTGGTGGCAGTGAACGTCATGTTTGCGGCCGTGCTGATGAACAACGCGCTGCCAGGGTGAAGGAGGGTCACCAGGTTCGCCTCCGCATTGGCGACGGCCACCGTGCCCTCCGTTGCCAGCACGAACCCGGCGCTGCCGGCCGCTGGATCGGATATCGGGGCACCGGATTGCACCGTCAGTTGCGCAGCGGACCAGGCTG
>CAZNQC010000010.1:8609-30537 GCA_964574825.1 uncultured Sphaerobacteraceae bacterium
GGATCGGATATCGGGGCACCGGATTGCACCGTCAGTTGCGCAGCGGACCAGGCTGGCGCCGCCGGGCCGATCGTCACGATACCGGACGCCACCGTGAAGAACGCCGGTCCCTGATTCGGGACGTAGGCATCGGGTTGGGCCGAGACGAGCCTGGTGGTCATGAGCATCGCCATGACGCTCACACAGACCAGCATGTGCAGAGGAAAACGGTGACGAATCGAACGCATGGCAGCGGCTCCTGGGCGAGACCAACATCTCCTACCCTCGCAGCCTATGACCGCCAGTCGCAGGTGGGAATGCAGAAAATTACCCATTTGGTGAAGCGCCAGGAAGCTATATGAAGCATATTCGGTTGGTCATTGGCCCGCACGTGAGAGAGGGGCAGGACGAGGCGGTGCTACGCCTCCGAGCTAGACCTCTTCGGGGCGCAACGCTTCGATCCGCCGTTCGATCCCCAACCAGGTGTCGTAGGCGGCGCGTTTGACCGGATCCGTCAGCAGATCCCGTGCGATGAGCAGTTCCCGCATGCGATCGGCCGCGTCCGGCTCGGTTGACGTGTCGGGGTGGTACTTGAGGGCAAGTCGCTTGAAGGCCGCTTCCACCACCTCCGGGTCGGCCAACGGGTCAACCTGCAGGACCTGATAGAAGGTCTTGCCCACCGGCGGTTGGTATCGCGGCGGCTCTGGCTGAGGCGCGTATTGCCGGCCGAGATAGGTGGCCAACTGCAGTTGGTTCATCAACTGCGAGGTGACGAACGGCGCATCCTTGTCCGAAACACCCCACTTGCCGTGGCAGGTCAGGCACTCCATCACCAGTTGCGAACGCACATTCATCGTGGGAACGAAGTAGAGGGTGAGTTTCCGCTTGGTGTCGTAGACGGCAAAGACCGACGACTTCCGGCACGAGGGACACTCGTTGACGATGAAGCCACGTTGGTCGATATAGTCGCGGGCACCAATGATGGGAAAAACCACCTGCGTCCTCTCCAGTGAGGCGGTCATGACGTCTTCAGAATGTACCAGTCGCCTCCACACCCAACCAGTCGCCGTTCGTGCAGGTCGCGTACGCTTGGTGGAGACAGTTCGCGGGACTACGCCGGTCCCGACGACCAGGAGGGTTGACCTCGTGACGCACGTCGATACACCCGAATTCATCCGCGAATGGACCGCGCAACTCAGCCCGCTGCCATGGAGCGCAGTTGCCCCGCAGCCGGACACCACCGGCGTCTTCTCGGCCGACATGATCAACGGCTTCGTGCATGAAGGTCCGCTCGCATCGGCCCCGGTCCATGCCCTGATCGAACCGGTCGTCCGGCTTTTCACCAGTGCCTGGGAGCAGGGGGTGCGCGAGTTCGTGCTCGTGCAGGATACGCATCACCCCGAAACGCCCGAATTCGAGGCCTATCCGCCGCACGCCATTGCCGGCACGGAAGAATCGGAAACGATCCCGGAACTGCTGGCCCTTCCGTTCGCCGAGGCATTCACCATCATCGAGAAGAATGCGCTCGCGCCTGGCATCAACACCCCGTTCGACAATTGGCTGGATGCTCATCCCGCCCTTTCAACGGCTATCGTGGTGGGGAACTGCACCGATCTCTGCACCTACAACCTGGCGATGTACCTGAGGATGCGGGCGAATGCGCACAATCTCCGTGGCTATCGGGTGATTGTGCCGGCCGACTGCGTCAACACCTTCGACATCGCCGCCGAGGCAGATGTTGCGCCCGGTGTCGCGCATCCCGGGCAATTCTTTCATGACGTGTTTCTCTATCACATGGCACAAAACGGGATCGAGGTGGTATCCAGCATCGAACGGGAGATGCCGGAACGATAGCGGGTGAAGGGAACGTGCATGCCAGTCGTCCAGAGTGGGTTGATCTTCGAGGAACGGGAGCAGCGGCATATCGCCGATCCCACCATTACCCCGAACCCGACCGCTCTCCACACCGACCTCTATCACGTCGACGCTGCCTACGTGGCCTGGACCAGCGGCCAGACTGGCCTGGCGACCTTCGACCTCTACACCCGGCGGAATCCGTTTGCCGGTGGCTTCATGCTGGCGGCGGGCCTCGAACCAGCGCTGGATTACCTGCGTGCCTTCAAGTACACGTGGCCGGACCGTGAGTACCTGAAGCGGATCAAGGGCTATCCGGACGAGTTTCTCGACTACCTGCGCGACCTGCGATTCACCGGCGAAATCCTGGCGATGCCGGAGGGCGAAATCGGCTTCCCGAATGAACCGCTCCTGCGTGTCACGGCGCCGTTTCCGGAGGCCCTGATCATCGAGTCTGGCCTGCTGCGGACCGTTGGCATCTCCACCCTGATCGCCACCAAGGCCGCCCGCCTCCACATTGCGGCCGAGGGTCACGCCGTCAGCGACTTCTCCTTCCGGCGTGCCCACGAACCCTATCTCGCCGCCCGCTCCGGGTTTATCGGAGGCTGCAATAGCACGTCCTTCGTGGCCGCTGCCCGCGAATACGACATTCCCGGGGCAGGAACCGTGCCGCATGCGCTGATCCAGGCCTACGGTGACGAACTGACCGCCTTCCGGGCGATCGCCGATGCGCTCCCCGAATACTCGCTCCTGCTCGACACCTACGATGTGCGGCTAGGCATCGAGCATGCCGTCATCGTTGGGCTGGAGTCCCCGCAGCGTTCCGGTCATCATCTGGTGTCGGTGCGGTTGGACAGCGGCGACCTCGGTGCGGACGCCCGGCTATGTCGCACCCTGCTCGACGAGGCGGGGCTGACGTCGGTCAAGGTGCTGGTCAGCGGTGATCTGGAGGAGTTCCGGATTCGCGACCTGGTCCAGTCTGGCGCCCCGATCGACGGCTATGGAGTGGGTGGCAACCTCGGAGTTGGATTGGGAAACCTGGAAACCGGGACGCTCGGCGGCGTGATCGGGGCGGTCTACAAACTGGCCTGGTACGGCGGCGACAACGATGAATCATCAGGGGCCCGGATCAAGCTCGCAGGTGGGGGAGACAAGTCCACCTGGCCGGGACAGAAGCGCACCTATCGGGTCGGTGATTTTGACCACGATGTGATCGCGCTCGAAGGCGAAGCGCCACCTCCTGACGGCCGACCGCTGCTGGAAACGATCGTATCTGATGGACTG
This sequence comes from uncultured Sphaerobacteraceae bacterium, assembly GCA_964574825.1. Taxonomy (GTDB): domain Bacteria; phylum Chloroflexota; class Chloroflexia; order Thermomicrobiales; family UBA6265; genus JACCYX01. Next base: position 11,727 of record CAZNQC010000010.1, read on the forward strand.
CTGGTTGCGGAGGCGGCCCCGGTCAGCATTGCCCGTGACCGCGCCATGGCGTCACTGGCCGCGTTGCCCGGATACTTGCGGGAACTGGTGCCGGACGAGGTCTACCCAGTCGACATGAGCGCCGGACTGCAGGCTCTGCGCGCCGAAGTGATCGCGGCATACGAACGACGCTGACCCAGGCTCCTGGCACGACGCATACCCTGAATCTGGGGGATTGCGATGTCCAGGGAGACGGATGGGGTCTGCCGCATGGATGGAGGCTGGGCGTCCTCGAAAATTGGCATTCTCCTCGTTGTAGCCTGGCACAGTACGGAGGTCCCAGGCAACCCACTGCCAGTGCGTTCCACCTGGAGTATGTGGGTTGCCGTGTGGGCCTCCCCCCGGGGTTGGCGTACGATGATTCGCGCCTACTCGCCGGTGACAGCCAGGTCGATGAAGGCGGCAACGTCGGTCTGCAGCTTGGCGAGCGCGTTCTTCTCCACGTAGACCATATGGCCGACCGGGAACTCTTCGAGCGTCAGCCGGGCATGGGCCGATGGATCCAGCCCCATGTGGTTCAGTGTGTAGATCGTGGCGTAGTACGGCGTCGCCAGGTCGAAGTAGCCGGACGCCACGTAGACGCGCATGTAGGGATTCTTGGCCATCGCTTCCCGCAGCAGCTCGCTGGTGTCGGCGTGGCCATCCTTGGCACTGCCCCAGTCCCACTCCAGACCGCGCAGGATGTGGTACTCGGCGTCGTTCTCGTAGCCAAGTTCTTCGCGGAAGTAGTGGTTGATGGTCGTCGTGAAGGGCGGCCAGATCACGTTCAGGCTGGGATCGTAATCCGGGGTCTGGGACACGCCGGACTTGTCCTTCCCCTTGTAACGCGAGTCGATCCGGCCGACGGTTTCCCGCTCCGAGCGCAGGAGTTCCTTGCAGAACGCCATGATCTCGATGCGGAGGTTGGCGAGATCGAGATACTCCCGGGAGAGTCCGGTGTACTTCTCGAGCCCATCCAGCACCTCGTTGCGGAGGTTGTCCGGAATCCGGTCGCCGAGGGAAAGGGCCTGCACGTAGGTGCCTTCGACCCAGGCTTCGACCTCATCCAGGAACGCCCGCACATCCATCTGCTGGTACTCATCGGCAAGCTGGCCGTGATACCAGGCGGTGGCGGCATAGGTGGGCAGGAAGAGCTGGTATGGCAGGTCGTTGCCGGTCTGGAACCGGGCGGTCTGCATGTTCAGGATCGAAGAGATCAGGATGATGCCGTTGAAGATGATCCCCTTGTCGGCGAGGTATCCGGCAAGCCCGGCTGACCGGAACGTGCCGTAGCTCTCACCAGCCAGAAAGAGTGGAGACGTCCAGCGCTGGTACCTGGAGAGGTAGAGCCGGATGAACTCGCCGATGCACTCCAGGTCGCCAGTGACGCCCTTGATCTTCTTCGCGAACTCATCGCTGGTGGCCCGGCTGTAGCCGGTATCGACCGGATCGATGAAGACGAGGTCGGTGGTTGGGAGCCACGAAAAGTCATTGTCGACCAGTTGGTATGGCGGTCGCGGCATGTCCCCGTTGTCGTGCATCAGCACGCGCTTGGGGGCCAGCCCTCCCATGTGCAGCCAGACCGAGGCCGAGCCCGGACCACCGTTGAAGGTGAAGGTCAGGGGCCGCGGGGCGTCGCCGGCCGGATTCGTCACGGTGTAGGCCGTGAAGGTCAGGTTCGCCTCGACGTCACCCTTGTCGTTCTTCACCGCCAACTGTCCACAGGTGGTGGTGTAGGCGTAGGTGGTGCCGTTGATGGCGATCGAGTGCTCGCGGCTGACCGGTTCTGGCAAGGGGGTTGGTTCAGGCTTTTCGGCGGCTTCCGGTTTGGCGGTGTTCTCGGACATGGAATCCTCGGCATGGTTCGGCGGATTGGCGTCGGAGCGATGACGGTTATGGTTTGAGCAGGCGTTCCGCGCGCTCACGCAGGGTCGACTCGATGGTGCCCTTGAACGGGATCGCGGCGAACGGATACTCGCCGGTGATCGCCACGTCGTTGTCGGTCACCTTGAGGTTGCCGCTGATCTTGAAGCCCATCGCCCGGAACGAAAAGGTGCCTCCGTCGGCGGTCCAGTGTTCCTGCAGGTCGGAAATGCGGTCGCCGTACTGTTCCTTGGCTGAGCCGAGAATCCCCTTGATGCGGTTGAGAGCTTCCTGCTGGCCGAGCGTGTGTGGGACGTTGACGGTGCTCTTGGGCACGTGGAATTCTCCTGATTGGGCGAATGGTCGCCGCATGATCGACGGCCGTGGCAAGCATACCGCAGCCGAATCGCCACCCTCACTGGCAGGTGCCACGGATTCCGCCAGGTCCTATTCGATCCGGCTGCCAACCGGGACACCGGCCACGGGGCTGGATGGTTGCGCGGTCTCATGGCGTGGCATCCGGCCGGCGAGGTAGGCCGCACGGCCCGCCTCGACCCCCAGGCGCATCGCCGTCGCCATCCGGACCGGATCGGTGGCGTGCGCCACTGCCGTGTTGACCAGCACCGCCGCGGCCCCCAGCTCCATCGCCAGCGCGGCATCGGAGGCTGTGCCGATTCCGGCATCGACGACGACCGGCACCGTGACCGCGTCGACGATCCGCTTGATGCTGAGCCAATCCTGCATGCCCTGGCCGGAACCGATCGGCGAGGCCAGCGGCATCACCGTGGCCGCGCCAGCTTCCTCCAACCGGATCGCCGCCACGAGGTCGGGCGAGGTGTAGGGCAGCACCACAAATCCATCGGCGACGAGTATTTTCGTGGCCTCGATCGTGCCAGCCACATCGGGCCAGAGGGTGGTCTGGTCGCCGATCACTTCCAGCTTGATCCAGTTGGTGCCAGTCGCGGCCCGGGCGAGATGGGCCATCCGCACTGCGTCGTCCACCGTGTAGGCACCGGCCGTATTGGGCAACAGCCGGTAGCGGGCAAGATCGAGCGAGTCGAGGATGCCACCTTCGCCATTGGACGAACCGTCGAGATCCATGAACCGAATGGCCACCGTCACCATCTCGGTGCCAGCGGCGTCGAGTGCGGCGGTCATCGATTCGGCGGAGGGGTACTTGCCAGTGCCGAGGAACAAGCGGGATGAGAACGTCTCACCGGCGATGGTCAAGGGGTCGGGAGCATGGTCGCCACCGGAAACGGCTCGTACGATATCCACGTCGTCACCTTCTTTCAGTTCATGTTCGGCCCAATTCGACCGCGGGATGATGTCGCCATTGACCGCAACGACGACAGACTTCTCGGCGATGACCTGCCCCTGGACCAGGTCGGCGATGGTGCGCACCTCTGGCGGGGCAGTGTGGGGTTTGCGATTGACGATCAGGTTCATGACCCGGCCTTTCGGAGCGTGAGTGCGGGAAGCGGGTTGCGCGGCGGAACGGCACTCGACGCGATGGTCTCCAGCAGTTTCCGGGTGGCACTTTCGGGGTCGGCCTGGTCGGCGATGGCCGACATCACCACCACACCCGCGCAGCCGGTCGCCAGCACCTCGGAGACATTGGCTGCCGTGATGCCGCCAATCGCGAGCACCGGAATCGTCAGCCGGTCGACAATGTCGGCCAACGCCTGCAACCCGCGAGCCGGCTCGCCAGGATGGGAGTGGGTGGGAAAGACGTGGCCGAACGTGACATAGTCGGCGCCAATGGCGTCGGCATCGACCGCCTCGTCGAACGAGTGCACGGAAAGACCGACGCGCTGAAAGCGGCCAAAAGGTGGCGTGCCTTCGAGCCAGCTGGCTGGCAGATGCAGCCACGGCATGCCAAACGTGCCGGCTACACGAGGTTGGCCGTTGATGGCCAACCTGTCGCGCAACAGGTGGTCACCGGTCTTGAGGGCCTGCAGCGCGGTCGTGATCGAGGATGCCTCGTCGCGCAACTGCACGGAATCAACCCCGGCGTCGAGCGCGGCCGTCACGATCGGCAACGATCGGTCGAGTGGGCGCAGACGATGAGATACGTACTGGAGGTGGGCTGGTTGGTGGGGCATGACACGTGCTTCCTGCTACGGAAAACGCCGCGGTTCCTGACGGGAACGACGCGGCGCACGGTGCCACCACCGGATGCCTGCCGCGCCTTCCTCCGCCGGTGCGAACCGGTTCAGGTTCCAAGGGTCTCATCTCAGCCACTGTGGGCACCCCTGGCGCGATGTTCTGCAGATATCCTACCAGAGCGGCCGGTCAGCACGGCAATGCTGCCGCAGGAACGACCTTCTTTCTGGTCAGGATCGAGATCTGGCCCTATGATGACGGACGAAATCGGTAAGAGAAATGGTCGGCCCGGACGTGGCTGGCGATGGAACGAAATGGGGCACCTTGGTCACCGGCGGACGTGTACGACAGCGAATTGGGCCGACGCTCCGCATGATGCGGTTACGGCGTGGCCTTTCCCTCAATGAACTGGCCGATCTCGCAGAGATTTCCCCTTCTCACCTCAGCCGCATCGAACGGGGCTTGACCGTCCCGTCCTATGACGTGCTCGACAACATCGCGACGGCGCTGGGTTCTGACCTGACGTCGTTGCGGTCGCGCGAGAAGTCGGCGCGAGTGGTGGATGAGGATCTGCGCGGTTGGTTCGATGCCTATGGGCTCCCGGCCGACGCCCAGGAAGAGTTGCTCGAACTGAGCCACGAGACTCGCTCGGCCCTGGCCGACCTGATCGCCTCCGTGGCGGGGGCCGATGCCGACGAGGACGCGGAAGACTGAGTTCGGTTGCTACGCTGAGTGGGACGTGGGCGCCGGCGGCAGGTCCAGCGGCAGAAGCTGCTCCCATTCCGGACGAGTGATGCGCATTTCCACCACACTGATTTGCCGGGCTGCGCGATGGACCCATTCACGGTGCTCGCCAACCTGCCGGAACCCGGACTTCTGGTAGGCGCGTTGCGCGCGCGGGTTGTGGGAGAACACTTCGAGGTTCACGTAGGATCGGCGAAAGCGCGTAAACGCTTCGGCCAGCACCAGCTGGGTCGTTTCGGTGCCGTAGCCATGTCCCCAGGCATCCTTGTCGCCGATGACGATGCGAAACAGGCAGCCGCCGGTCTTGTCGTCGAGTTCGACCAGTGCGGTGGAACCCAGCAGGGCGTCATCGGCATTCCGCACAATGGCCCAGCACAGCCCGCGATTGGTGGCGGGCATGATGATGGAGTCGAAGTACCCGCGAGCTTGCCCGGAGGAGAGCGGCGCGAGATCGTGGCGGAGCAGTTCGGCGATCTCCGGGTCCTGGTACCAGGACATGAATGCCGGTCGGTCGGTCACAACGTGGCGTCCGAGACTCACCTGTTGTCCGTGGCGGACGATTGCGCGATGGATGTCGTCGCTCACGCCTGATTCCTGGTCGATGATGGATGTCGATCGATTCCAGGGCCAGGTCCGACGAACCACACGCACATTCCTCCAGACGCCACAGGCACACGCACCCCGGTCCTTTGGCCGGTGTGGGTGAGGGTACCAGATGACTGGAGACTTCCGCGACGATTCCGGGGCCGGTGTGCCTGGCAGACCGGCCCCGGAACTGCGCGTTGGTTACCAGGTGTTGTAGCGGGGCTCGGTTTTTCGATTCTGGAAGCAGTCGCGGCAATAGACTGGCTTGCCTGGTGTGGGGTTGAACGGCACTTCGGTTGGCTGACCGCACTCGGAACAGGTGGCCGGATAGAGCTGACGAGGAGCGCGTGGCGCACCATCGTCGTAGCCGCCGCTGCTGTAACCACCGCCACCGCCGCCGCCATAGCTGCTACCGGCGCCAGCACCGTTGCGCTGGGTCTTGCGGGCCTGCCGGCACTCGGGGCAGCGCTGCGGCTCAGAGAATCCCCGCTGGGTGTAGAAATCCTGCTCGCCCGCGGTAAACGTGAATTCCTGTCCACAGTCACGGCAGGTCAACGTGCGATCTGTCATCCGAGTCCAAACCTCTCTTGCCGCACCGGGAGTGCGACACAATGCATGAAACCACCAGTTGGCACGCGCCACAGGTTCGCAAAATACAGCAGGTGCCTTCTGGCGCAGGCGCGCATGTCAGAAGGCTGCATCACTATTGCGTCCGATCTGGTGTGCAGAGTATAGCACTCGTGAGTACCGATGGAGCATGGTGCCGGGGTCTTTTTTGCTGTCATCGTCTCCGGGCAACGGCGAGCCCTGCACATTGGCAATCGATCTCCCGGATTGACCTTCGCATCGCAGAGTCCCATGTTACGATCCATCCGAATCCGGGTTGGGTTTCAGGGGCGTTTGTCCGAAACGGCCGACCAACCTGGCAACTGCGGAGGGAGCATCAGCGGCGATGAATGTCCATGAGTATCAGGCAGCCGAAATCCTGGGACGCTATGGGATCCCGGTCAATCCCGGCCGGGTAGCCGAAACGGCCGAAGAAGCGGCCACCATTGCCGCCGAACTGGGAGGCACGGTTGTCGTCAAGGCGCAGGTGCACTCCGGTGGTCGGGGCAAGGCGGGTGGCATCAAGCTGGCGCACTCGCCGGCAGAGGCACGGGACGCTGCCATCGCCATTCTGGGAATGGACATCCAGGGGCACACGGTTAACAAGGTGCTTGTTGCCAAGGGTGCGAAGATTGCCCGCGAATTCTATCTGGGCGTGGTGCTGGACCGGCCGAACCGCAAGGTGCTGGTGATGGCCAGCGCCGAAGGCGGTGTCGAGATCGAGGAAGTCGCCCGCACCAACCCCGAGAAGATCGTGCGCGAGCAGGGGGATCCGCTTGTCGGCTTCCGGCCGTTCCAGGCCCGGAATGTGGCGTTTGCCCTCGGGCTGCCGGCCGACAAGGTCAATGGCTTCGTCGCCATCGCCCAGGCCATGTACGACGCCTACCTCAAGGAAGACGCCACCCTGGTCGAGGTCAATCCGCTGATTCTGACGGAAGACGGCGACTGGCAGGCGATCGACTCCAAGATGAGCTTTGACGACAACGCGCTCTATCGTCATCCCGCCACCGAGGAAATGCGCGATCTCGAAGAGGAAAACCTCACCGAGCTCGAAGCCCGGCAGAGCGGGATCTCGTTCGTCAAGCTGGACGGCGACATTGGTTGCATTGTCAATGGTGCCGGTCTGGCCATGGCCACGATGGACGCTGTCAAGTTGCACGGTGGCGACCCGGCCAACTTCCTCGATGTTGGTGGCGGGGCAAGTGCAGCGCAGGTGGCCAAGGCGTTCACCCTGGTCACGCGCGACCCCAACGTGAAGGCGATCCTGATCAACATCTTCGGCGGAATCACCCGAGGTGATGTGGTTGCTCAGGGGATCCGCGAGGCGCTGGATCAGGTCAAGGTCGAGGTGCCAATCGTCGTTCGCCTCTCGGGGACGAATGCCGAGGAAGGCAAGGCCATTCTGGCCGAGGCTGGACTGACGGCAGTGGATACGATGGATGAGGCCGCGGCCAGTGTGGTGGCGGCCGCTGGTGGAGCGAACTAGCACCGCACACCTGCGGTCAAGGAGCATTGAGTCGTGAGTATTCTGGTAGGGAACGATACCCGCCTGCTGGTGCAGGGCATTACCGGGCGGGAAGGCTCGTTTCACACAACGCAAATGGTGGAGTACGGCACCAACGTCGTGGCCGGTGTCACCCCGGGCAAAAAGGGCGAGCAGGTCGCAGGCGTGCCCGTGTTCGACACCGTTGCCGATGCGGTGGCCGAGACTGGCGCCAACACCTCGATCATCTACGTTCCGGCGCGCTTCGCTCCGGACGCAATTTACGAAGCGGTCGATTCCGGCATCGAGCTGGTCATCTGCATTACCGAGGGCGTGCCGGTCAACGACATGGTGCCGGTCTACCATCACGTCAAGGCCAGTGGCGCCCGCTTGATTGGACCGAACTGCCCGGGGCTGATCACGCCGGGTGAGGCGAAAGTCGGCATCATGCCCGGCTTTATCCACAAGCCCGGCAACGTTGGGCTCGTGTCCCGCTCGGGCACGCTCACCTATGAAGTGGTGGATGCGCTGACCAAGGCCGGGCTTGGGCAGTCGTCGGCAGTTGGTATCGGCGGTGATCCGGTCATCGGCACCTCGTTCGTGGATGTCCTTGAACTGTTCCAGAACGATCCGGGCACCGAGGCGATCGTGATGATCGGTGAGATTGGCGGCACCGACGAGGAAGCCGCTGCCGATTTCATCAAGGCCCACGTGACCAAGCCGGTGGCTGGTTTCATCGCCGGACAAACCGCCCCTCCGGGCAAGCGCATGGGGCACGCCGGGGCGATCATCTCCGGTGGTGCCGGCACTGCGGCCGAGAAGATGGCGGCGCTCGAAGCGGCCGGTGTGCGAGTGGCTCAGTCCCCGTCACAGGTGCCGGGTCTGCTGAAGGACGCGATCGCCGCAGCCTGATCCCCACAACCGGCGGAAGTATCTCCAAAACAACGACGCGCTGGTGGACTCTTTGTCCCCAGCGCGTCGCTGCTTCCATGCCCGGGACGGCTGGCAATCTCTTGAAGCCTCCTGAACGACCTCACCGAGTAGCGCCGCACAACCAAAGTCTGAGCAAATATCTCTTCTGTAAAGGGAGCGCATCGACCGCACCTGGGTCTGGATTTGACGCTGAACCGCCATAACTCGCCCTAAAGGCGGACATTTGGCGCCGGGGTGGCGAGATTTGGCCTGTTCGATGCGTACGATAAGTAGGACCAGAACCAACCCGGTCCCATCATCGCGGTAGGAGAGGCGTTGCCTCGCCGCACCATCCCGCTTCTGAGCGGCCAACAACTCTCCCAACTCGCCACGCGTCAGTGCCACCCAACCACCGATCAGCAGTAATTCGCGCTAATTCGCGGTAAATACGGTCGAAAAACCCCATGGAATCAGGGATCTTCGAATTACCGAATTAAAGAATTACTGCGGACACATTCGCACGTACTCGCGGAGGCAGCTCCGGTGCCTGAATCCAATCCCACTTCGATCGGGAACCTGGAGCAGTCCCGCAAGGAAGATTTCGGATAGACAGCGGCGCCCAGGGTAAATCGCAGGTCGGGACTCGACTCCGGTCGATTCGGTCCTTTTCCCATGAGGTAGCATCGTTACCCTTCCGGCTGATTGAAGGCGAGCCGGGACGCCAGGCGAGATCTGGTGAACTCACTGGCCAGGATGTCGTAGTGGATCTCATCCCAGAAGCGGCCGTTCAGGTAGCGGCACTGGCGACGCCGGCCAACTTCGGTGAAACCGGCTTTCAGGTACGCCCGCTGACCGGCAATGTTGAACTCATAGGTCGTCAGCCAAATGTTGTGCAGGCCCATGGCGTTGAACCCGAAGTCGACCACCAGTTCAACCGCTTCGGTACCCAGCCCCTGTCCGCGCAGCGCTGGCTCGCCGATCATGATCCCGAGATTGGCCTTGTGGTGGCGTGGGTTGATCTGGTGCAGGTTGACCGTGCCAATTGGCTGGTAGTCGGGCAGCGCGTAGATGGTGAAGGTGCGGGCAGAACCGTCGCGTAGTTGCGATTCGTACCACGCATACTCCTCGTCCAGCGTAACAGCCGTTCCCGCCTCGGAAAGAAACTGGGTGGTTTCCGGATTGCTGATCCAGGCGTGGTAGAGCGGCACGAGGTCGCGCCGCAAGGGACCGATCGCCACCTTGTCGCCGGCGAGGGTGATCACGGGAATCGCGGCCATCGTGGATGCTCCTGAACCGACCAGGCCACCAGAACGACGAATCGTCCCGGTGGCCTGCGTGAAGACTCAAGTGGGTGAAAGCGTGAATCTATCCGGCGGCTTCGGCAGCCTTGCCAAGGAATTCCACGCCAGCAACCGTCAGGTCCTCGGTCAGCGGCTCGATGTCGGTCGGATCAACTTCAGTCTGGTCAGCGACCAGCAACGTGCCAACAACCATCGTGCTGCCCACCGGAATCGCCAGCATCTGCACCACGACGTAGATTCCGTTCTGCTCCAGCGTAGCCGTCACCAGCACGGCATCCGTGCCGAAGAGGGTGGTCGGTTCAACAACGCCCTGCATGGAGGGGTCAGAGTTGAGGCCGGATTCGAGACCTTCACTGAAGTCGGCGAGATCGTCGGCCGTAATTTCCTGATCAGTCACCATGTAGGTGATGACGGCCGTGCTCAGGAGCCCTTCGACCAGTTCGGGATCCGTGTCCAGACCCTGGTTGACCGGCGTGGCCACGCCACCCAGATCGCCCATGCCGTTCACGAAGGCATCGACGATTTCAGCGTTCTCTGGCACACCGTTGACCGGCGCCAGGAACCCACCCGGCAGGTCGGCATCGGTGATCGGCTCTTCAAGTGCCGTCACGAGGTCGGCCGAATCTGTGGCAAGCACGGCCTCGGCGATGGTGTCCAGTTCCGCGGCATCCTGCGCGGCAACCGCTGGTCCCGCCAGGACAAACGAGAGTACCAGCGCGACCAATGCGATAAATCGTCGTGACATGCGTCCCCCTTGTGGTGCCTTGGGTGAGGCACAACCGCCAGCACCCGGTTCAGTGTATCAACGACCGAAATCGTTCCATGGTTCCCTCGGTCGCGTATGCCGGACAGGATACTGCCTGGGCCGTCGCTTTTCGATCCGCCTCCCCTCCGCCCAGCCAGTGGGGACCGGGGTTGCGTTCGCCAGCTATCATCCGTTGCAGAACGAGGCCGAGCGAACAAGCTCGCCGACCAGAAAGGCTTCTTCCTCATGACCACCATCTACTGTCCGGCCTGTGGCACGCAAAACGACTCCGCCGCCAGGTTCTGCGACTCCTGTGGCCGTTCGTTGGCCGATGTCGGTGCCGTGCAGGCGGCCACCCGGCCAACCATGCGTGGCGACCAGAAAGACCATCGCGGGCGCTTGCTCGGGGCAGACGGCAAGCCGGTTGGTGACGACATCGACGGGATTCCCGGGGGCGAACGTTTGCTCTGGCAGGGACGCCCGAGCTGGCTCTGGTCGCCACGCATGGCACTGACCGTGCGCTACCGGCTCACCAACCAGCGCCTGATCATGGAGAGTGGCTTCATCGGCCGCCAGACCGAAGAGATCGATCTCTACCGGGTCAACGACGTGGCCGTCAAGCAGAATGCCTTCGAACGGATTGTCGGGATGGGTGACATCGACCTGACGTCAGCCGACGCGTCGACACCCCACCGGGTGCTCCACAACATCGGCGGACCGATTCGGATCAAGGACCTTATCCGCGAAGCCTCTCGCCAGGAACGCGACCGCCGCCGCGTACTACTGCGCGAGGATGTCCAGGTGGGCGAGGAGTACAACGTATAGCCAGGCACTCCCCTCAGGCGCTTGTTTCGGCGATCAAGGCTGCTTCCAGCACGTCCAGGTCAGCATCGGTCACGTAGCCCTGCACCGAGAGGCGCACGCAGGTGATGCCGTTGTGCGTCATGCAGGGGATCTCGATGCCGTGTGCTCGCATCAGGCGTTGTTTCAGCATTGCGGCGTCGCCCCCTTCCATGACCTCCACCAGCGCCAACTGACTGAACCATGACCGGTCGTTGGGAACGAGCGGAGCAATGCCGGTGCGTTCTGCCTGGCGTTCCCGGAAGGCAACCAGGCGTTCGTGGCACAACTGGCGAACGGCATCCCAGTCGTGTTCGCGTTGGAACTCGATGCCGCGCGGCACGGCCAGGAACGCGGAGATGTCGCGTGTGCCCTGCTGCTCGTTGCGGCTCAGGAAGGTATTGTCAGGTCCCCACCCCCAGGAGATCGTCAGCGACTCGATCCATTCCTGTTGGTCGGGATGCACGTAGAGGAACGCGGACCCCTTGGGCGTGCAGAGCCACTTGTGGCAGTTCCCGGAGTAGATGTCGACGCCCATCGCGGTCAGATCGAGCGGAATCTGGCCCGGGGCATGAGCTCCGTCCACGATCGTCAGGATTCCGGCCTCGCGGGCACGGCGGCAAATCTCCTCCACCGGCAGGATGATCGCCGTGCCCGAGGTGATGTGGCTCATGAAGATGGCCTTGGTGCGCGATGTCACCTTTGACCAGATCGCCTCGACGATTGCCTCGTGGGTCGTGAACGGCAGGTCGATCTCCGCTTTGACGTACGTGGCGCCAAACCGCTGGCAGAGGTGCTCCCAGGTGTAGTCAAGCGCGCCGTACTCCAGGCTGGTCGTCAGGATTTCATCACCCGGCGCCAGGGGAAACGATCGGGCAATGACGTTGATGCCCGAGGTGGCATTGACGACATAGGACAGGTCGGCTGGATCGACGTTGAGGTAGGCACTGAGCGACGTTCGGGCCGATGCCATCAACGCGGCGTGCCGGCTGAAGAATTCGACCGGTTGGCGCTCCAGTTGCTGTTGCCAGCCGGTGTAAACCTCCCAGACCGGTCGGGGACAGGCGCCGAACGACCCATGATTGAGGAACGTCACGTTGTCGTCCAGCATGAAGTACTGGCGCAACACCTCGGGCGACGTCGCGAGATCGGCGGCAGGTGCTGCGGTGACGGCCATGCTGGGGATTCCTTGGGTAGACGTCGAACAATAGACCGGAGTGGTGATCGCAATGCGACTGGCGCAGCAGAGCCCCACAAACCTGCGGGGCCCTGCTGTAACGTTGATATGACTACGATCGACCGGATGGTGCCTCGTCGCTGATCCAGAGCTCGTAGAGGGCGGAACCATCGGATGCGAGGCCCGGCCAGTGAATCGCCGCGATGCCGTTCGAGTCGGCCTCAAGCGCGGGGCCTGTCACGTACGGCTTGATCAACTGGATCGGGGTAACGAAGTAGGCCCAGACGGCAGGAACGTCTTCAACGAGAATGCGTTCAGCTTCCTGGAACATCGCCGTCCGCTCATCGGCGTCGCCGATGAAGGACGCTGCTTCAGACACCAGGGCATCGTAATCGGCGTTCGACCATGGGTGACGGCCACCGGTTTGCCAGATACCCAACATGTTTGAGGCATCGAAGAAGTCCATGCCGTAGGAAACCCAGCCAAACTGAATGGATGCCATGTCGGCGTAGAACGCCTGGCGATCCATGGTCTGAAGCTCGACCGGGATGTTGAGGTATTCGGCGATCATGGTGCCGTAGGCCTGGGTGGTAGCCGTTTCAAGGGGAGACCCGTTGCCGCGAACCGTCATCACCAGCGAGGGGAAGCCTTCGCCATCCGGGTAGCCGGCTTCAGCCAGGAGCTGCTTGCCCAGCTCCGGATCGAACGCCTGGATCGAGGCCAGCTCGTCGCCGTTGGCGGCGGGGAAGCCCGGAGCCAGGAACGAGTAGGCGGCCTTGGCCTGAGGACCCCAGATCTGGGCGGCCATCGCATCGCGATCGAGCACGTGGCTGAACGCCTGGCGAACGAGCAGGTTGTCGAACGGCGCTGAGGTGACATCGAAGAAGAAGTAGAGGCAGGCGAAGTCGCCAACACCCTGGAAGATCTCGTCTGGGCGATCGGCCTGCATGATGGTGAGTTCCGCCGGAGCCGGACCTTCCATGAAGTCGATCTCACCCGCTTCGTAGAGGGTAAAGGCCTGCGCCGGGTCGGCAAACTTGTTGATAATCTTCTGCAACGGCACGGCCCAAGGGCCGGAGTAGGCTTCGTTCCGCTCCAGCGTGATCACCTGGTCAGGAACCCACTCGGTGAGAATGAAAGGACCAGACGAGACGGCTGTTTCCGGGTTGTTGTTGTAGAGCGGTCCGTGTGTGTCGAGCGCAGCTGCCGAAAGTGGTTGCGAGTAGAGCAGTTTTGCGGGGAGGTACGGTGCTGGATTCACCGTGGTGAAGACGACTTCGTATTCGCTTGCGCCCTGAGCAACGCCGATTTCTTCGACCGGCACTTCGCCGGCCACGGCTTCTGTAAAGTTCAGGATATCGCCCGACCAGAACCAGGCGAAGTCCCAGGCATGCTCGGGATCGGCGGCGTACTGGAAGGTGCGGACGTAATCCGCCGCAGTTACCGGATTGCCGTCGCTCCACATGAGGTCGTCGCGAAGCGCAAAGGTCCAGACCGTACCGTCTTCATTGCTGGACCATTCGGTCGCAGCCATGGGGACGATCTCAAACTCCTTGGTAAGGCCGACCAGCGAGATGCTGAAGAGATCGGCGGCGCTGGGGCGCTCATAGACGCGTTCGTAGAAATCGACCGTTTTGGCCATGCCGATCGGCGAGGCAACGCGCCAAACCTGATCTTCGAGCGGAGCCGCGCCTTCAGGCGGAGTCCAGACGTTGGTTTCAGACTCCTGAGCGAAAATGGCCGGAGCGGCGACGGCGCTAGCGGCGAGGCCCGCAGCGCCACCGATCACCGCTCGTCGAGAAAGTACCGCCTGGAAGATCCGGGCCGACGCCTGCGGCATTGTGGCGGTAAGTTCGGCGAGTGACTGATGCTTGTAGGTCTTGCTACCCATGAATGCCTGTCCTTTCGAGGAAGTGCGCGGAGAACCACAAACGGTTCTGCAACGATGTGACCCCATCTGCATCGTGCTGGCTACTCCACTAGCCAGATTGCACCTGGCGCGGGTCGAGGGCATCCCGCAGCCCGTCTCCAACGAACGAGAAACCGATCATGATCAGCGCAATCGCCAGGGTTGGGAACAGCCCAAGGTGCCAGTAGACCCGGATGTATGGAGCACTGTCCGACACCATCTTGCCCAGCGAGGGGGTTGGTTCGTTGATGCCAATGCCGAGATAGCTGAGTCCTGCCTCGGCAAAGATTGCGGCCGGAATGGCCAGTGAGATAGCCACAATAATGGGGGCAATTGCGTTCGGCAACAAGTGCTTGAGCGCGATGTGGGTGTCTGTGGCTCCGGCGGCACGCGCAGCGGTCACGTATTCGTGCTCGCGCAGCGTGAGAAGTTGGGCTCGCATCAGGCGGCAAAGTGTGAGCCAGCTGGTAATCCCGATGACGAGAATGATGTTGCTCACGCCAGAGCCGAAGACAGTCATCAGGAAGATGGCGAACAGCAATCCCGGGAAAGCCGTCATGATTTCGACTATGCGCATGATTGCGAAATCAGTCAGGCCGCCACGTAAGCCGGCCACCAGCCCCAATGGGATTCCAATCAGGGTGGCGACGCCGACCGCCGAGAATCCCACCAACAACGAGGTGCGGGTGCCATACATCACGCGTGAGAGGAAGTCGTGGCCGATGGTGTCGGTCCCCATCGGGAAGTCGCGGCTGGGGAACCTGTTTGCGTCCATCAGGCTGGCGTACGAATAGTGGCTCGGCGCCAGCAATGGTGCTCCGAAGCCGAAGATGCAGAGGGCGACGACGATGACAAGCCCCGTCATGGCCAGTTTGTTCTTGCGGAAGCGCCGCGCCGCCATCTGACGACCGGTGCGGGTGGGTTTGAGAGCGGCACCGCTGACGATGTCGACGGCCTGGGAGTCGGGGTTCACGGGTGCGGCAGTCATGGCCATGGGTGGAGTCCTCCCGGGATCAAGGTCGGCTGCCGAGCCGGATACGGGGATCGAGGAAGGTGTAGAGAATGTCCGTCAGGATATAGGTCACACCCCAGAGGAACGCAATCAGCATCACCAGGGCCAGGATCATCGGATAGTCACGCGATTGGGCGCTGGTGACGAAGTAGCGGCCCAATCCCGGTATCCGGAATGTCGCCTCAATGAAGATCGACCCGGTCAGGATGTTCGGAATTTCCGGCACCAGGATCGTGGTGAACGGGATCAGGGCGTTGCGGACGACGTGCCAGATCATCACCCGGTTTTCCGACAGTCCCTTCGCTCGGGCCGTGCGCACATAGTCGGTATTCATGACCTCGAGGATGCTGGAGCGTGTGTAGCGGGCGACCAGCGACATTGGCGCCAGGGAGTAGGCGAGGACCGGCATGATGAAGTGCTGTGGTTTACCCCAACCTCCCGGTTCCAGCCAGCCCAGGTAGATGCTGAAGAACATCAGGAACCAGATGCCGATGACGAAATTGGGCACGCAGATGCCCAGCGTCGCCATGAATGTGACGATGTAGTCGACGATACCGTTCTGCCGCTTGGCTGCGATGTATCCGAGCAGCGACCCACCACCGTAGGCGAGGATGATTGTCGGCACACCGATCATGATCGTGATTGGCCAGGCCCGGGCGATCAGGCTCGTGACCGTTTCGGTGGGGCTTTGGAATGGAATTCCGAAATCACCCCGCACGGCATTCGCCATGTACTTGAAGTACTGGACGTAGAGCGGCTGATCCAGTCCGTACTTCGCGTTCTGGGCGACCCGGAGCGCCTCTGGCAGACGTCCCTTCTCGTTGGGCGCGAAGGGGCCGCCAGGCACAGCGTGCATCAGCAGAAAGGCGATGATCGAGACGGCAATGAGAACGAAGACCAGGCCCGCCACGCGGCCCAGAATGTATCGCCCCATGGATCCTCCTCAAAAGCGTGGTGCGCGCGTCCGGACGTTGTCTCCATGGAATCAACGTCTGGGTCCCTTCAGTCCTGCCAGTCCCAAGGGGTCGCCCGCCATCGTCGCCGGGATACCTGATGTGGTTTTCGCAGGCATGGTAGCACGGCGCACGGGAAGGCTCCGGGAGTCGTGCGGCGCTGGCGGGGCGCCCTCGGCAACTGGTTGGACGGAATGCACAGTCAGGCAATGGCTTCTGTGGAGCGCGGCACATTGTGGTCGGGGATGGGTATCATCTGCAGCGAGAGACGAAACGCCGTCCGGTTGACAGGATGCATCCGGCAATGGTCGGCAGGAGAAAAGGGTTTTGAGCACGATGGATATGGATGGCAAACCACTGGCCGGCAAGGTCGCGCTGGTGACCGGAGGTTCGCGTGGGGTCGGAGCGTCGACTGCGGGTTTCCTGGCAGATCTTGGGGCCACAGTGGCCATCAACTACCGCGACAAACTGAGGCGGGCCGAGCAGGTGGTGGCCGGAATCGAGGCTCGGGATGGCAGCGGGTTCGCCGTGCAGGCCGATATCACGGACGAGGCAGCTATCGGGGCGATGATCGCCGAGGTGGTGGCGCGTGGCGGAAGCCTCGATCTGCTGGTGCTCAATGCGAGCGGTGGCCTGGAAAAGGATGTTGCCGAGGACTACGCCATGCGCCTGAATCGCGATTCCCAGGTGCAGCTTGTGCGTTCGGCCCTGCCTTCGATGCCGGTTGGCGGCCGGGTGGTGTTCGTGACCAGTCACCTCGCCCATTTTCACGGAGAGGCACCGGTGATGGATGAATATGAACCGGTGGCGGCCAGCAAGCGGGCGGGCGAAACGGCCTTGCGGGCCATGATTCCGGACCTGGAAGCGGCTGGCGTGGGGTTCGTCGTGGTCAGTGGGGACCTGATCGAGGGTACCATCACGCCAAAGCTGCTTAATCGGATGCGCCCGGGCATGATCGAGGATCGCCGGAGCCAGGTGGGATGGCTGCCGACGACCGAGGACTTTGCAAAGGCGATTGCCGATGCAGCAGTGGATCCCAATCTGAAAGCCGGCGACACCGTTTACGTGGGTAGCACCGACGATATCTCCTGAGCTGGTTCCTGACCCAGATGCTGGCGCCGCCGGTCGGCCAGGACTTCGGCCGCAATCGGGCATTCGAAGCAGCGTCGCGGTCCGCAGAGTTGGCGATCGAGATGAAGGAGCCCCTGGACCGCGCGTTCACCGAGCGGCCCCAACGGCGCGTCGCCAGCTGCCTGTTGCCGAGCGCGCACCGCTGGTCGCGACCATTCCGAACGAGGCAGGGTTGACCAGGAGCGCAGCACCGCATCCTCCAGATCCGCGTCGCTGTTCCGCTGGGCCAGGGCCAGCAGCAATGGGAGCACGACCGAGGCAGTGATGGCCGTGGCGCGTGGCAGACCCAGCCGTGTGCCATCTGGCGCCTGGCTGAGGTCACGGAGGATGGCGCGTGCGTCGCCTTGCTCGGACACGGCCCGGAGGACGTGTGGCAGGGGATCGGCTCCGCAGGCAGCCAGGAGTCTGGCCAGCGATGCCAACCGGGCGGCTGGATGATTGGCGGGCCTCGTTCTGGCGCGAACCCAGCTGGTGGCCGGCAGTGCGGCACCGGACAATTCACCGAATCGCCCGTGCCATCGTTGTTCGATGACGTGGACCGCGTCTGGGGTGATTCCCGCCAGATGGGCGTCGCCGGGGCTCAGCGGGAGAAAACCCGACAATCCGAGCAGCAGCGCCAGGGCATCGTCTGATGTGAAACCGGCCGGGTCGAACATCCAGGCCTCCAGCAGGCCAGATTCGGCCAATCGCTGGTGGAGGAGTTCCATTGGTTCCCGGTTCATGCTGTACCCGAACGCATCGAATAGCCCGCGAAGCAGGACCCGGGATGCCGGCTGGACTTCGAGTTCGCCTCCGTAGTGCGCCGCCCGGTCGTGCAGGCGCTGGTCTCCAAGACGTTGCAGCGCGGACCTGATTCGTTGTGGTTCGCGGTGTGCCAGGTCTCCGGCGCAGACACTTGAGCCCAACTGGTCCCAGATGGCGGGGAGCGAGCGGTCGATGCCGAACAACAGGTCGTCGGGCAGGTCGACGACGGCGACTGGAACGATCTGGCCATCCTCGCGCCGGGTGGGTGTCTCGCTGCCACGGAGAACGATGTGCATCACGACCTGGTTGTAGCGAGGATCGGTGTGATGACCGTGCCGGTACCAGTCGGCGGCATCGAGATGCATCTCCACGTCGCCGGTGACGAGCCCCCGGTGGTCGAATTCGAGCATGGCGCCCGCGAAGTCCGGGCCGAAACCATGCGACCAGCTACCCCGGTGGACGACACGCACCCGGTGACCGTCGATGGTCGTCAACTGCGCCGGGACGCCACCGTGCCACGCGGCCGAGAGGGCGATTTCGCGCACGGTGGGCATGGTTGGCGACACATGCTCTCGATTGAGGGTGGCGGGGCTCGGCATTGGCGGATGAACCTGCACGAGGGCGAACGTACGTTCTGATTTCGCCACTATCGTACAGGGTCCATTCTCGCTCGGCAAGTCTG
>CAZNQC010000010.1:30637-39910 GCA_964574825.1 uncultured Sphaerobacteraceae bacterium
GGCCGCCTGGACGGTACCGAGGGCGAGGGTGGCGCAACGGACGCGGCTCTTGACCACGTCGTCACCCATCTCCTCTTTCACGGTGTGCGTTCCGAGGTCTTTGACTTCGTCCAGCGTCATGCCCTCGACCAGTTCGGTCACGATGGAGCCTCCGGCCTGGCTGATGGTGCAGCCTTCGCCTTCGAAGCTGGCCTCGACCACCTTGTCGTCCTCAATTTTGAGGTAGACGGTGATCAGGTCGCCGCACCCGGGATTTCCGCCACCGAGTTGCACGGAGGCATTCTCCATGCGGTGGCGATTGCGGGGATTCTGGAAGTGGTCAAGGATGTGATCGATGTATTCCTGGCGGTCCACAATGTGTCCTGAAGATGAATGCGGAGAAGGAGCGGGCGCCGGGAGCGAAGTCGCCCCCGGCGCGGGCCTGAAGGTGTGCTAGACGTCCTTCTCGATCGGCACGTTCACGAGGCTCCCGTATTCGGTCCAGGAGCCGTCGTAGTTTCGCACTGTTGGGTAGCCCAGCAGGTAGGTCAGCACGAACCAGGTGTGGCTGGACCGCTCGCCGATGCGGCAGTAGGCGATCAACTCCTTGTCCGGAGTCACCCCTGCTGCTGCGTAGAGCTCCTGCAGTTCTTCGTGCGGCTTGAAGGTGCCATCCGGGCGGGCGGCGGTGCCCCAGGGAACGTTCTTCGCCCCCTGGACGTGCCCGGCCCGCATCGCGCCCTCCTGCGGATAGCCGATGGCGTGGAGGAGTTCGCCGCTGTATTCGGCGGGGGAGCGCACGTCGATCAGGTTGGGCCGGTCGGACTCGGCCTGGGCAATGACATCGTTGCGGAAGGCACGGATCGAATCGTCGGGGTCCTTGGCGGTGTACTCGGTGGCTTCGAAGGTGGGTACCTCGCGCGTATACGGGCGACCTTCGGTTTCCCACTTGATCCGCCCGCCATCCAGCACTCGCGCGTCGTCGTGGCCGTAGTACTTGAACAGCCAGAAGCCATAGGTGGCATACCAGTTGTTCTTGTCGCCGTAGAACACCACGGTGGTGTCGTTGGAAATGCCACGCTCTTCGAGCAGCTGCTCGAAGGCAGCCTTGTCGACGAAGTCTCGCTTCAACTGGTCCTGCATTTGGGTTTCCCAGTCGAGCTTGACAGCACCGGGGATGTGGCCGATGTCGTAGAGGAGGATGTCTTCGTCCGACTCCACGACGCGGACATTGGGATCGTCGAGATGGTCGGCGAGCCACTCGGTGGAGACGAGGACTTCGGGGTGGGTGTAGTCGCTAAACGAGGTGTCGACGGCTGGACGGGTGTCGGTCATGGGTGTCTCCCTAGTCGTGAGTGATGGTGTCGAAACGGGGACGGGTGTGCGCCGGCGGGATCAGCGATCGCACCGGCGGGTGGTACACGAGGTCATTGCGTGGAGCCTTTCGCGAAGAACGGTGCTTTCCTTTGGGAAGTAGTATACAGGGTTGCCATTCGCGGTTGGGCTGGCCCTGGACTCTGATGGCGGATCGGACGGATGACCCGGCATTGGTGGTGTTGCGCTACTTGCCGGACCAGAGTCCTTGGTGAAATCACCCCGTGCTCATTCGTTTATTCGGTAATTCGAAGATCGTTGATTCCATAGGGTGTTTTGGCACCATTTACCGTGGAATTACCGCGATTTACCGAGGAACGGTGTCGAAGTGAGGAAATAGAAAATAGGAAATAGAAAGTAGCCACAGCATCTCCAGTTCGCTCCGCTCGGGATGACGAGATGTTGGTGGTGGGCGGCGCAGGAGCAAGTTCAAGCGTTCGGATAGCGTCTCGTCATCCGAACGGATGGACCGGATGATTTCTGGTCCTACCTATCGTACGCATCGAAGAGGCCAAATCTCGCCACCACTTTTCAGATTGGCTGTACGTTCGCGGGGTTGAGCCTTGGGCAACGAGGAAGCGTAACGAGGAGAGAGGGTGGCGGGGTGGAGGCTGGAGGGCGAGGACTGCCTGGCTCGCCACACATCCACCCTTTACTTGCGAGACACTAGCCGGGACGGTTTCGTGAACGGAGGTGGTTGGAGAGCCGGCACATGTGCGACCAATCAACATCCTACGTCGACGGGTCAGCTATCGATCCGGCGCTGCTGAGGACGCTGGCGGCCGCTGGTCTGCCAGCAACCGGGCGCTTTCTGCCAAAGGCCGGCTGGGTCAGCCGCGTGTGGGTGGGCGACGAATACGTCGTACGGTTGATCAACGACCAACGGCACCGCGACGCGTATCTCCACGAGGCATCGGTCGTCAACCTGCTCGCCGGCAGCGAGGTCCCACACGCCCGGATCGTCGCCCACGGCGACGGGCCGGACGGGCCGTGGTACGTCTCCGAGCGCCTGCCCGGCCAAACCTTGTACGAAGTATGGCCGGAGGCAAATTCGCACACGCGCCAAGCAATCATCGAAAGCCTTGGCGTTGCCTTGCGTGCCCTTCACCGTGTTCCTGTCCCGGCCGACCTGCTGCCGCCCTGGCTGGCGGGCGCGCTCGCCGGGAAGCCGTGGGCTGCGTTCCACCCACCCGTTGTGAGTGCAGCGCTGCAGCAGGTCGAGGCTGCCCGGCGACTGCACGGTCATGACTCGCACCTGCTCGCGGATGTTGCCGATTGGATCCAGGAGCGGCTGGCGTTGTTCGCTGCCGACGAATTCGTTCTCGTCCATGGTGATTTGCATGGATCCAATGTGATGGTCGACCAAGGACGTGTCACCGGGATTATCGACTTCGCGGAGGCGCTGGCCCAGCCAGCGGATGTCGAGCTCGATACCATTCTGCGATGGTGCGCGAAGGCGCGAGAGTTCCCGCCCACACCCGAGAAACGAGGGCTGGACGAGATCACACTCAACGATGTTCCCCGCTGGCTGCACGGGGCGTATCCGGAGCTGTTCGAGCGGGAGCATCTGCGCGAGCGGTTGAACTTCTACGACATGTTCGGGGAGCTCACGCTGTACGCGCACCACCCCCAGCCTGACGCACGCGAAGCGGCGCAGGACCGCATCGCTCGCCTGCTTTCCGGCCATAACCATCTGGATGGACTCGTCTGGTAGGTCGACGCCTTCGCGCACTAACGGGATATCGTGACCTGCTTCCACGGGATCATGTCGCTGCTGAGCACCTGCCGACAATTACGGGTCATGGCGAGGCGATCAGGTTGGTGCCGCCCAACAACGCCATCACCTCCGCCAGGGCGGTTCCCTCGGTCATATCGATCCGGTGAAGCCGGGGATTTCGGCGGAACCAGGTTTGCTGGTGGCGGACCAGGCGGTGGGTATCGACCTTGATTCGCTCCGTGGCCGCCGCCAGCTCCTCCGGGCTGCCATCGGCAAGGGCGGGGACGAGTTGCCGGTAGCCGATGCTGGAGAAGGCCGGGAGGGCGGGGTCGTAGCCGGCCGCGAGCAGCCCCTGCACTTCCTCAACCAGCCCGTTGACGATCATCTGGTCCACGCGCTCGTCGATGCGCGCATACAGCACGTCTCGTGGCCACCAGAGTTCGACTTCGATGAAGCGAAAGGGAGGAGGTTGGCGGGATTGCTGTTCTGACATGGGAATGCCGGTTGCCTCCCAGACTTCCAGGGCGCGGATGATGCGGCGCAGGTTTGGACCGTTGCGTTCGGCGGTCACCGGATCGACAGCACGGAGCCGTTCCAGCAGCGGTTCGACACCAACCAGCTCTGCCTCGCGTTCGAGTTCCTGTCGAAGCCGGTCGTTCGGCGCCACAGTGGGAGCTCGCCAGCCTTCGACCAACGCGTTGAGGTATTGGGCCGAACCGCCCACCACCACCGGCAGGGCACCACGGTTCACGATGTCGTCGAGTGCCGCCAGCGCCAATTGCTGGAAGTGCATGACCGACATCGGTTCGTCGGGGGTCATGATGTCGACCAGGTGATGACGGACGAGGGCACGTTCGGCCGGACTGGGCTTGGCGGTGCCGGCATCCATCCCGAGGTAGAAGGCGCGAGAATCGGCATTCACGATCTCGATGGCACGATGCGCAGCGAGCTCAAGGGCCAGCCCAGTCTTGCCGGAGGCGGTGGGCCCGGCAATGACCAGCACGACGGGATGTGGCCCCGATTGGCCCGGATCACCTGGCCCCACTAGAATGGTGCTGGCATTCATGGCGCGCCGTACCCCCACGGTTCACGCGAGAACCACCGTCCAATGCCTTCGCGCGCATGACCGGCCGCGCCGCGGCCAACACCCCAGGAGTACCGCTTGCTCGTTCGTGTTCTCACGCAGTCCCTCAAGATCATCAGTGTGCTGCTGCTTACGGTGCTGGTCATCGCTGGCAGCATCGGCTTCTTCAATTACTGGACCGACCGCGAACGTGACGAGGATATCGGCCGGCCGGTCACCATCACCATCACCGAAGACGACGATGGACCATCGGTCGCCGAAAAGCTGGCCGACGCCAACCTGATCCAGTATGGCTTCTATTTTGAAGGACGGTTCCGCCTTTCCGGGACCGACCTTCGACCGGGCACCTACACCTTGCGCCATGGCATGAGCGTGGCCGACATTCTCGACACAGTCACCGAGCCCGACGAGGAAGAGGAAGCCGATCCCAATGCCACGATTGCGGAACCTGGCGCCGAGATCACGGTCACCTTTATCGAAGGTCAGCGGATCGAGCAGTTTGCCGAAACACTGGTTGATGCGGGGTGGGAAGGTGACCCGGCCGAGTTCATCGACCTGGCCTACAACCCGGTTGGGACCGAGCGGTTCGACGTGCTCAATTCATTGCCCGACGGTGCCAGCCTCGAAGGCTTCCTGTTCCCCGAAACGTATGTGATCGCTTCCAACGAGCCACCCCAGCAGATCATCGATCGGCTGCTCTACCAGTTTGACGCCGAGTTCAACGATTCGATGCGGGCCGCAGCTGACGATGCTGACATGTCGGTCTACGACGTCGTCACCCTTGCCTCGATTGTTGAGCGAGAGGCGGCCGTCGAAGGTGAGCGGGTGATCATCGCCGGGATGTATCTCAACCGGCTCGATGCAGATATGCGGCTTGATGCAGATCCAACCGTTCAATACGAGTTGGGAACCGAGGCCGACTGGTGGCCGACCCTCACCGGGGCCATGATCGAGGAGGGGCGGTACCTTCCCTACAGTACCTACAACCCTGACACGACCGGTCTGCCGCCGGGTCCGATCGCAAATCCGGGCATTCGGTCGCTGCAGGCCGTGCTGCAGCCAGACAACAATGACTATCTCTTCATGGTCGCTGCCGATGACGGTTCCGGAACGCACATATTCGCCACCACGCTTGACGAGCACCAGTCCAACATCTGCTCGATCACGCCTGACGCCGAAGGATGCGGCGGTGGCTGGTACGATGCGCCGGTCGCGCTGGACGAACCGGCCCGGGACCGCACGCTGGTGGCGATCTGATTCGTGGGAGAGACAGGGTGCTGACAGCAGGGTTGGTTGGCGATCCGGTGGGTCACTCGTTGTCGCAGGTGATGCACAACGCGGCCTTTGCGCACCTCGGCATCGACGCTGGCTACGAGCTATGGGAAACACCCCTTGCCGACCTGCGTGAGCGGGTGAATGCCCTGCGTCAGCCGGGAATGCTGGGCGCCAACGTCACCGTGCCGCACAAGCAAGCCGTCATGCCGCTGGTGGACGAGTTCTCGGTGACGGCCCGGCGGATTGGGGCGGTCAACACGATCATCCCGCGGGACGGAAGCCTCATCGGTGACAATACCGATGCCTACGGATTCGCCCGGTCCCTCGAACTCGTCTCCGGTGAAGTCGCACCCCAACGCGCGGTGGTGGTGGGGGCCGGTGGAGCCTCACGGGCCGTGCTGGTTGCTTTGCAGGATGCAGGTGTGCGGGACATCGTGCTGGTGAACCGCACGCGATCCCGCGCCGAGGATCTTGCGGCCGATCTCGGCGTGGACGGTCTGCCGCCGATCCGCGTGGGCGACCTCCAGAGGCTGAATGCAGAAGCCACCGATGCTGATGTGCTGGTCAATGCCACGTCGGTGGGTTGGCATGGCGAAGAATTGCCGTTTCCAGCCTCCGTGCTCGACCGGTTGACGCCGAGCGCAGTAGTCGTGGACCTCACCTATCGCGAGACATCCATTTTGCGCCTGGCGAAGGAGCAGGGATTCTCCACGCTTGATGGGTTGCCGATGCTGATTCACCAGGGAGCGCGGAGTTTCGAACTCTGGACCGGACAGGAAGCACCCGTGGCGGTCATGCAGGAAGCGGTGATCGCGGAACAGGCACGGCGGGCGCTCGCCGGTTAATCCTTCCGTTGGCGGATGGTCCAATCCTGAACTTCACCGTCATGCCAGAGGCGACGCGAACGGCGGGAAGACCACCTGGTCCTCCCGCCGTTCGCGAGCGTGTCGATTGATTGGCTGAAATCTACCCGGCGTCTTCTTCTGGCTCGATGAAGTCACCGACGACCCAGCCGACGACAGAATCATTCGCCACGAGCTGGACTGGATACCAGGTGTACTCATCGGCTTCGACCGGCGCACCGGTGATCTCGAACTGGGTGCCCAATGAGAAGACATCAACCGGCTCACCGTTGATGGAGGCATCTTCGCGAATTCTGACATTTTCTTCGGTGGTGACCACGATCGTCCCGGTAGCAAACTGGCCATCCGCGGCCGGTGAGGCGACGGGGGATGACTCTGGTGTTGCAGACGGCGTCGATTCGGGCGTGGCGCTCTGGGTGGTGCCATCGGTTGGGGCACCAGCGACAAGTTCGATGAAGTCCGAAACCAGCCAGCCTTCCAACTCGTCGTTGTCGACTCCCTGGACCTGCCACCAGGTGTATTCGTCGGCGTCTTCGGGGCCGCCAATGACCAGCAGTTCGACACCTTCATCGAGTTGCGTGATCGCATTGGAACTGGTGCTTGGTTCGGACCGGAGATTCACAGCGGCACTGGTTGTTCGCACCGTGGCGCCGATGCCGATTTCGGTCGACGTTGTGGGAACTTCGGTCTCTGGCTCGGCTGCTGGCGGCAGGAATGCGATCTGGGCCGGCTCCAGGGTCAGCGGTTCAGATGGGATAGCCGCGAGGCGGAGCACCATCAGGTCGCTGGTCTGGTCGGCGCGAGACGTGTTCTCGACCCCGGCCGGGAAGAATGCGGCGTCGCCGACGGCCAGGGTGAACTCCTGCTCGGGGGCGGCATTCGGACGCAGCCCGGGTGACGCGGTGCGGCTGACCTGCACCGAACCCGAGGCCACCGAGAAGCCAAATTCGCCTTCGACCATCGAGTAGAGTCCTGCCCCGTTCGTGCCGGGAAGTTCCACTGCGGCACCGGCGATGATTTCGTCGAGGGTGAAGGTGGTTTCGCTGGTCGGGAACGCCTGGATCTGCCCATCGCCCAGTACATCGTAACTGAGACCGGCGAAGGCATCGGCCGACGGGTTGCCGCCGGGATAGGTCGTGCTCTGGCCTTCCTCGGTGATGGGATGGAACACGGAGGAATAGAGGACGAGGTTGTCCGACCCATTGTTGATCAGGTTCATGCCGACGCCGGCCGGAAAGATGACGAGATCGCCCGCGGTGAGGACATCGGCGCTCAGTTCCCGGGTGACTTCGTTCCCGTTGGCTCCCACCACGATGGCATCACCCTGGGAATTGACGGTTAGCGAGCCCGACACAACGTAGTCGAATTCGGGGCCGGGGTGAATGTGCATTGGGCTGGACGCGCCCGGCTGGAGCGTCATCCGGAGGAGACGCACCGAGACCGGGGCTGCCGGAAACTCGGGCAGCGCGTATGTGTACAGTGGATTGATGGTGGCGTCGGACTGCGTGGCCATCGGTGACGCGACGGGCGATGCGTCTGGTGTCGCATCCTGGGCGAGCGCGCCGCGGCTCAGCAGCAGGGCGGCAACGGCACCGGGGGCCATCGCCCGGGCCCGCATCGAAATCCGTCGTGAAGATCGTGAGTCGTTCAAAACGCGTTGCATGGCACTCCTCATTCGTTCCCCGGCGAACGGCAGGCGCTGGTGACCCGGGTGGTGCGACCGGCCCGCAGGCCGGTGTGGAAGATGTGGACACCAAGACGTGTTGCAGTCTTTTGCGGCGGCCACGAGTCCGAGCGGAGGTGATCACGTTTGCGAACCTGCGCAGCATGTCGCCGCCCCAGCCTCCCCCTCAGGGTGTACGGATGATCTTACCGCATCCGGGTTGCGCAATTAGGGGCCGGATGGCGTATTTCCGGGTCAAGGTTTGCTGGGAGTCCCTGGAACGGCTCACCGTCAGGTGGAGAAGGCTGCCGCCAGCACCATCGCAATGGCGGCTGCCGCGGCAATGGACGTTGCGTTGACCGCGTCGTTCGTCATCCATTCCCAGCCGCCCTGATGCACGGTGGACGTGCCGCAGCGATGGATTCGTTGCTCGGTAGGCTTGTCGCAGTGCGGGCACCAGCGTCGCTCCTGCACCGTGGCACCAATCAGGCTATCGGCCAGCGCACCGCCGAGGCCTGCCACCAGGAGGATTCCGCATCCGGTCAACGCGCCAATCGATGAGATGGGGAGATCCAACCGCCAGCCGATGGCGGACAGGGTCGCAATGAAGGCGGCACCAACCAGGGCCCCCAGACTGCCGATCAGGGAGATGGCTCCGGAGGTGCCGGCTGGCACGGTGCGCCAGGTGGTGATCAGGCGCGGCAGTGATGGGCTGAGCCTGCCGATCTCGGTGGCCCAGGTGTCGGCAGCGGCAGCGGCAATGCCCCCAAGGCATCCGAGCGTCAGGATGCCAGGGGCGTTGGCGAGAGGAATGCCGAGCGCCAGCAGGGCCGGAACCCCACCGTTGGCGAGGACCTGCCAGGCGTCGCGTTGCTTGCCACGTGCCTGTTCGACTGTCTCACCAGTCTGGTGGGGGAGGCGGGAAAGCGCACTTGAGGTGGCGAAGTAGGCGATCAACACCCAGCCGGCCCACCAACCCGCTCCTGCCACCACGGCTCCCCCGACGCAGGTGGTGGCGACGGCACCGGAGACGGTTAACGAGCGCGCGCGGTAGGCGGTGATGGCTACCACCAACGCGAGGACGGTGCCAGCCATGGCGCGAGCGGAGGAATCCCCCGCAATGGATTGAAGGTCGGGCACGGCGGTGTGTCCTGGTGGCGAAGAGACCGAACGATGCTGGGCAAGTGTGGCACTTCGGTGGCCCCGCGCGGTAGCATACGGTGCGCGATTGCCGTCGCGAGACCCTCTAGCTCAAAGGCAGAGCAACGGACTTTTAATCCGCAGGTTCTGGGTTCGAATCCCAGGGGGGTCACCACCA
>CAZNQC010000011.1:0-8199 GCA_964574825.1 uncultured Sphaerobacteraceae bacterium
GAGCCGGCTTTCTCGTTCTGTGGGGTGCCCCGCAAGGTTCGAACTTGCACTGGATCACGGCAAACCGCGACGCCTCTCGCCAATTGGGCTACGGGCACTCGAGAGCGTTTTACGTGTGCTCCCCACGGTGCAAAGCAACGCGAGACGTTGCGTCTCGGCACTTCATTGATGGCATATTTCATACCGTGACATCAGTGTACCACCATTCGGGGGATCGCCGCAGGGGCCTCAGGCAAAGCTGCTAGACTGGACGTTCCCACATCCCGTGAGGAAGTCAGGAGATTCGTCATGTCCGGCATATCAATACCCAGCGACTATGATCTCGGGTATGCCGATGGGCTGCGGGATGGTGTGCGACCCGCTGTCGACCAGTTTGAAAGCTACATGCAATCGGCCACCGGCCGGGATGGCTATGAAGATGGTTACGTGGAGGGGTACCTCGATTGCGAGGACGATGAATTGCGAATGGTGGTCGGGTTCCTGCCCCGGGTTCGAGCCCGGCTGCTTGCCCGCGCCGGCGAGTCGATCGGTCCGTTTCGACGGTTGCCATGAGTACCCACCCTCAGGCACCTCTCGCAGACCAGATGCGTCAGGCCTGCTTCCAGGCCCGCCAGTTCTGGCACCAACGGTATCCCGACCTTGCCATCCGGCTCCACATCGCCGACGTGCCCCAGTTCGTGCCGGGGCTCGGGTCATCCGGCGAGACCTATCGCGTGGGAGCGATCGAATTGGT
Organism: uncultured Sphaerobacteraceae bacterium; assembly: GCA_964574825.1. Taxonomy (GTDB): domain Bacteria; phylum Chloroflexota; class Chloroflexia; order Thermomicrobiales; family UBA6265; genus JACCYX01. Next base: position 734 of record CAZNQC010000011.1, read on the forward strand.
CCACCAGGCCAATTTTCTCGCTGTCTTTCTCGACGTTGTCACCCGGCGCATCCTGATCGAACAACCGCTGCTGAATATCTCGTTGGACGGCGGAGAGGAATCCGATGCAGCGTATGCCCGTGAACGCTAAGGAGATTCGTGCGATCGGCTACGACCCGCTGACCGAACGACTCGAAGTGGAATTCTGGCGAGGGGACCTCTACGAGTTCTACCAGGTTCCTGCGGACCGGTATGACCTGCTGGTGCACAGTGAGGGTGTGGACCAGTACTTTCACAAGTACATCCGGGATCGGTATCAGTTCCTGCGCATCAGCTAATTCCCGGTACAGAGGCTGGTGAGCTCTCCCGCCTCGACGAAAGGCACGCACCATGACCGACTCACGGCTGACCTACGATCGCCTGCTCGCCCTGGGCTGGGTGGCCCGCCAGTCAACACCTCGTGGCGCCAGCCGCCGCGTCACCCTGACGCTTCACGATCGCCATGGCAACATCCTCACCGAATGCAGCGGTGAGGGGACGACGGACGAAGCGGCAAAGACCGTGGCCGCCAACCGTGCGAACGCCTACCTGTGGCGGACGGGGAAGGCCTGAGCGAGTCACCGCAATGGAACATGCTGAATGATGCATTGACCCATGTTCTATGGTGACTGGGTGACGTGGATCATCACGTCGTCACGGAAATGCAACTCCAGGAGGTGTCCCCATGTCGGATAGTCTCAATGACCGCATCGACGGAGCGAAGGACAAGGCCGAAGGATCGGTCAAGGAATCGGTGGGCAAGCTCACCGACCAGAAGGACCTCGAAGCCGAAGGCAAGCTCGACAAGGTCAAGGGCGACGTCAAGGACGCTGCCGCTGATGTGAAGGACAAGGTCTCCGATCTCTTCGACAAGAAGGATTAGGGTTTGCCCTGACAGCACACTCTCTTAACGCCTCGGTCCGCAAGGACCGAGGCGTTGCTGCGTTGTTGCCCAGTGAGTCAAGGGGGCCCGCGAGTTAATCCTTTTGCCGCATTTCCTGCGTAGGCTGTGAGTGGTGTCGTTCCGCAGTAGCCACGAAGGAGTCTCGCGATGACTGACCGTTCCCCCGCACCGCCGCGGGTGCCCCCACGCTGGTTTGTCCAGATCGCCTGGCGGATTCACCGGGCAATCTACCGGGTCACGGGTGGTCGCAAGGGGCTTTGGGTTCCGCAGGATGGCAGCAAATGGGGTGCGTTTCGCCTTACCACCACGGGTCGCAAGTCCGGCAAACCCCGCAGCGTCATCCTGGCCTATTTCGAGGATGGTCCGAATGTGGTGACGATGGCGATGAATGGTTGGGGCGAGGGGCATCCGGCCTGGTGGCTCAATCTGCAGGCAAATCCGTCCGCGGAAGCCGAGGTCAATGGAGAACTCCGCCGGGTTGTGGCGCATGCCGCCCAGGGCGAGGAGCGGGACCGGCTGTGGACCCGGTGGCAGGAGTTCGATGCGAAGCTCGACGCGTACGCTGCGGGGCGGGAGACGGACACAGAGGTTGTCGTGCTTGCCCCTGTGCTTGCGAACGATGTGCCCGGGACCTGATCCGCGGCCCAGCGGTACCTCGAATGCCGGGCCGGACGAGTTTGGGCCGGCATTCGAACGGGACGGCCCATGCCATCCCGTTCATCTGCCGGTTGCCACGCGTTTCCGTCGGGAGCGGTTGCTAGCGGGACTCGGGCAGAATCCCGTATTCCGTCAGTAACTGGCCAATCTCGGTGCCGTCCAGTTTGTCCAGCAGCCTGTTGCGGAGGAACTTCGGGCCAGGCAGGTTCGTTTCCGCGCCGTCCCGCAGTCTCGTTGTGGCCGCGAGTAGTTTCCGGATGTCATAGGTGGAGTTGAAGACTTCGGGCACCCCACGCTCGATGTCCAGCAACTGGTAGACCGCCTCCATTGGTGTTCGCACCGAATATTCAGTCGTAAAGATGCAGTCGCGGCTGCTCTCGGCGAACTGGCCGATGAAGGCGAAGTTGACCGCTCCGGTCGGCACCACCTCTGGCCGGTCGCCCGCTCGTCGTGGCATGAAGAACGCCGTGACGTAGGGCATCATCACCGGCACAGTCTGGGCTCCGGTTGCCGCCAGTTCCGGGATTTCCTCCACAGGCACCCCAAGGTGATAGAGCCATTCCTGGGTGATCTCTTCGCCCGTGCATTCCTGCATCGGTTTCTTGACGTAGTCGCCGGGCCGATCGACGAAGAGCGAGTAGAGCCAAACGACGATCTCGTTTTCCGGCTGCTGCTTGAAGTGCGGCTGGCGGTTGACCGTCCAGCTCATCAGCCAGCTGGAGTCCTTGATCGTGACGATGCCGCCGGTGACCACCTTGCCGCTGAATGGGTCGCGCTTGCAGATGCGCTGGATGTAGGCGGGAATCCTTGGATCCAGCGTGGTCACCGTGGCCGATTCCCACTTGGACTCCTCGATGTTGCCGGCAAACACCTCCGGATGACCGAACGATGGATCCTTCGCGGCGATCCGGCGCCACAGGTCCCAGGCCGGGGCTGGTCCGGTGTTCAGTTTGGCGGGCGTGTGATGGTCTCCATCGTCGGAGTTTTCGGTCAGCGAACCAATCGTCATGAACAGCAGGTCGTCAGGGCCGAGTTCGATCGTCCTCTGCTCGCCCTTGTGGTCGAGATGGATGCTGGTTGCCTGTTTTCGGGCGGTTGTGATGTCGAAGTCAACGTCGGTCACCACGGTGCTGAACTGGAACGTCACGCCCTGGTCGAGCAGCCATGTGTAGATCGGCATCACCAGCGACTCGTACTGGTTGTACTTCGTGAACTTCAGGGCCGAGAAGTCGGGCAGGCCGCCAATGTGGTGGATGAAGCGATGCAGGTAGAGCTTCATCTCCAGGGCGCTGTGCCACTCTTCGAAGGCGAACATCGTGCGCCAGTAGAGCCAGAAATTGCTCGCCAGGAAGTCCTTGCCGAAGACTTCATCGATCCGTTTGCCTTCCATCTCCTCGCGCGTTGAGAGGAAGATGTGAATGATGTCTTTCTGGGCGTTTTCGCTCAGTGTGAAGAGCCCGTCGGTGTGGGCGTCCTCCCCCTGGTTGATCGTTGCGCGCTGCAGCGAGTAGTTGGGGTCGTCCTTGTTCAGCCAGTAGAACTCGTCGAGCACGCTGGCGCCGTCAATTTCGAGTGACGGGATCGAGCGGAAGAGATCCCACAGGCATTCGAAATGGTCTTCCATTTCGCGCCCACCCCGGACCACGAATCCCTTCTTCGGTCGCTTGATGCCGTCGAGCGCGCCACCTGGCAGATCGAGTTCCTCGAAGATGGTGATGCGGTCGCCACGCATCTGGCCATCGCGAATCAGGAATGCGGCGCCGGCGAGCGACGCCAGGCCGGCCCCAACGAACCAGGCCGTTTTGTCATCAACGCCGGCTGGTTTCCGTGGACGAGCGAACGCTTCGTAGTTGCCACTGCTGTAGTACATGCTGTGTCCTTGTTGGCCATTGGCGGGCTTCACCGCTCGCCCCGGTCTCCATCCTACCGCTGGTCAGGGGAGTTGTGGTGTTTCCGGGGGGACTTTGCTCCTTTTCGTCATCGGGCCTGATAGCCCAAAGGTCCGGACGCACAACCGCGTCAAGCTTGTGCAGCCTGACGCGGTGTGCCTCATTGGGTGAGAGGAGCAATGAGCTGTAGGAGCGCGAGCCGCTAGCTCGCGGGCGTGGCACCAGCTTCGGGCGTGGCGTCATCGTTGGGTTCCACAATCAGGGCAGTGACCATGCCGAACATGCCGTGATTGCTTTCGGCGTGGGAGAGGATGTGACAGTGGAAGGCCCAGACGCCGAGTTCGGTGGCGTCCACCAGCACATCGATGCGCTGGCCCGGGGCGACGTTGATCGTGTCCGCGTGGTACGGCATGGGCAGTACCCAGCCATCCTGGGCTACCACCTTTTGTGGCATGCCGTGCAAGTGCATCGGGTGGATCATCGCGCCTTCGTTCATGTACCGGAAGAGAACGGTTTCGCCCTGCTTCGCCAGATATGGCTGGGTGGCCGGGAAACCCTTGCCGTTGATGCTGTACCCCGCAATTGGACCTTCGTTGAGCACGATCGTGTACTCACGGTCGTAGGCAGGGTAGTCCTCTGGATTCTTCGGCTCGACGATGAATGGGCCGAGGAGACCCATCTGCACCTGCTGGGCGGAGTTGTGGTGCGAGTGATACATGTGCGAGCCATGGTTCCCTTCACGGATCTGGAATTCGTAGGTGAAGGAGTGGCCCGGGGTGATTGGCGGCTGGGTGATGAAGGGCACGCCGTCCTGATCGTTGGGGACGATCAGGCCGTGCCAGTGAACAGCAGTGCTTTCCGGCAACTCGTTGGTGACGATCACCCGAACCTTGTCGCCTTCGGTCACCCGGATTTCGGGGCCGGGGACAACACCGTTGTAGGTCCAGGCATCGACCCACTGGCCGGTATCCCATTCCCAGGGGGTGATGGCCGCGGTGAGCCGGAAGACCTTGACGTCGCCGTCCATCTCATATTCCAGCGGTTGGCCACCAAGTCCCTGCGTTTCGGCCGGAAAACGGAGGATGCCTTCCTCGTGCATCCTGTCCATTTCCTCCCAGGAGGAATCTCCCTGGGAGGCGAGCGCGACATCGTGGTCGTGCTGGGCCTGAGCCTGGGCGGCCTGGGTGTGCGTGCGAATGGCGTCCGGGGCAAAGGCGGTGCCGACCGCACCGAATCCGAGCGCTCCCGCGACGGCCAGGAAGCGGCGGCGCGAGGCGTCTACGGTGCGTGGATCGAAGTCCTTTTCGTTCTCGGTCATGATGTTGTTCTCCCACCCGAGCCATTGGCTCGTCTGCGTGTCTCGCGGCCCCGGTTCCGTTCCCGGTCGCGATGACATCTGCGTGGCTCAACAGTACCAAGGTCAGGGGCACGAAATCAGGGCATCGGGGAGTGGTTTTCGCCTACCCCGGAGGGTGGGTGGGTCATGAGCCACTGCTGGGTTCGACCAACCCATGCTGCATGGCGTAGGCAATCACCTGGGCGCGACTGGAGAGGTGAAGCTTTTCGAGGATGTTGCGCAGGTGGTATTTCACCGTGTTCTCGGAGATGAACAAGGCTGCTGCCAGATCCTTGTTGGAGGTGATACCCGAGACCAGCATCGTCAGCACTTCTCGCTCACGGTCGGTCAGGTCGGTGCCCGGCGGCTGGGACGAGCGTGCCTGCGGGCGGGCCAGTTCCCCCAGCACCTTGCGGGCGACCGACGGTGAGAGGGCGGGTTCACCCCGGCTGACGCCTTCCAGCAGTGCGATGAACTTGTCGCCTTCGAGGTCCTTGGAAAGGTATCCCGATGCCCCGGACTTGATCGCCTCGAAGATGTCGGCATCGTCGCTCGAGGCCGTCAGCATCACGATCCTGATGTCCGGGAACTCGGCGCTGAGCAGCCGGGTGGCGTCGATCCCGGTCAGCACCGGCATCGAGATATCCATCAACACCACGTCCGGCTGGGTGGCGCGGACAACCCCAATCGCCTCCCGGCCGTTGGCGGCTTCGCCCACCACTTGCAGGCCGTTGGCTTCCAGCAGGTTGCGCAACCCATCTCGGAAGAGGGCATGATCGTCGGCGAGTACCAGGCGCATGAGTTCTCCCAAATCAGGCCGCGGAGGACAGGGTCGGCAACGTGACGGTGATGGTGGTTCCGGCGTCGGCCCGGGAGGCGAGATCGAAGCTGCCACCCGAGGCTTCGGCCCGTTCCCGCATGGTGGACAACCCAAATCGGGGGAATGTTCCGGGCGTCAGGTCGGCCGGATCGAATCCCACCCCATCGTCCTCAATCACGATCACCCATTCTACCCCGTGCCGGTGGATTGCGATCGAAACATTGGCGGCATGGGCATGCTTGCGGATATTGGAGAGCGCCTCCTGCACAAGTCGCAGGAGGTGGACTTCGGCCAGCGGTGAAATCTGCCCCAGGCGCTCGATCGACTCGTGGTCGTAGCGAACGGGAACCTTGTGCTGTTCCGACCACTGGGTCAGGTAGTCTGCCAGCACATCGATCACGGACCGGTTCTGGTCGAGCAGGTTGGAGGTCCGCAAGGCGAAGATGCCCTCACGCACGTCGACGTAGGCATCGCGGGAGGCTGCTGCCAGTTGCTCGATTTGCTGGGTGGCAGCCGCGGCATCGCCCCGCTTGAGCCAGGCCAGGGCTGCCTGGGACTTCGTATTCACATAAGCGAGCACCTGCGACAGGCTGTCGTGCATTTCGCGGGCGATCCGGTCTCGCTCGCCGGTGATGGCCAACACTTCGACCTGGTTGTGCAGGACGGCGTTGTCGATGGCGATACCGGCCAGGGCGGCGAATCGGCGCAGACTCGCCTCGTCGGCTTCGCTGAAGGGTTCGCCATCGAGGCGGTCGGCCAGGTAGAGGTTGCCGACGATGCCGTTGGGCGTGGAAATCGGGACGGCCAGCAACCGGTGCATTGGAGGATGGTGCGGCGGAAACCCGACCGAATGGGGGTCGTCCGCGATTTCATCGATGCGCAGTGATTCCCCGGACGAGATCGGGATTCCCAGCACTCCACGGCCAATAGGCGGCTGTCCAATCAGGCGTTGTTCTTCTTCGCTGATGCCATAGGTGACGAAGATGTCGACATGCGGAAGTGAACGAGCATAGGAAATGGCACCGTATCTGGCGCCGATCAGCGTCGATGCTTCGTTCACCACCCGCTGGAGTACGCCGTTCAACCGGAGGTCGCTGGCCACGGCCAGACTGGCTTCGTGGAGACTCAGCAGCTCCTGGTTCTGGTGCTGCAAGCGCGAGTACATGTCGTTCACTGCCCGGGAGACGGCACGCGCGAAGGCCAGCATCCCCAGCAGCGCCACCAGCAACAGCGCGATGTACCAACCACGATGGTTATCGAAGCTGAGACCGAACGACTGGCGGACGATCTCCAGGCCAGCCAGGACGAGTGGCGGCACCACATACGTCACCCGGTTGAGGCGAGCGATCCAGTCGGGTCGAGTAGTGGAGGATGTGGCGTTCTGCATCTGTTGAGTGTAGCCATCGGCACCCGGTGGCGTCCGCCTCCGTCATTGCTGGCAACGAGTTGCCGTGAAGCCCACGCCTGGTGAACCGGAGACCGCACCGCATCCAAAACTGGCTTGCGAGGTGACCCTCTCCAGAAGGTTGGCGGCGACACAAATTTGTCATGGCGTTATACACTGCGAACTACATCCGGTCGTAGTTCGCACGAGAATCGAAACGGGAGGGATTGGTCCATGGACAAGTTCATTAACAAGGTCAAGGATGTTTTTGAGGATGTCACCGAGAAGGCCAAGGACACGGCTGAGGATCTGACGTCGAAGGCCAAGGAAGCGGCCGATGATGCCAAGTCCAAGACCGAAGGGGCCGTGGACGATGCCAAGGCCAAGGCCGACGATCTGAAGGCTGACGCCGAGAAGGCTGCGGATGATGCCAAGGCCAAGGCCGAGAAGGCTGCGGA
>CAZNQC010000011.1:8299-38771 GCA_964574825.1 uncultured Sphaerobacteraceae bacterium
GATGATGCCAAGGCCAAGGCCGAGAAGGCTGCGGATGATGCCAAGGCCAAGGCCGGGGGGGCCGTGGACGATGCCAAGGCCAAGGCGGACGAACTGCTCGGCAGGGCCGGCGACGCGGCTGGCGATGCGAAGGCCAGCGCCGAGAAGGCCGGTGTCGACGCCAAGGCTGATGCCGAAAAGGCGGCCGGTGATGCGAAGGCCGAAGTCGACAAGACTGTTGGCCACGCCAAGGTTGATGCCGAGAAGACCGTCGACGACGTCAAGAAGAGCCTCTAGCTCGTCGCGCAACAATCCAGGTTTCTGGGCGCGTGAACAGGCCGGTGCCGGTCACCCACTGCGTATGGTGTCGTGACGACAGCCGTGTTGTCCTCACCTGACGCCAGGGAAATCTCGCCAGGTTAAGTGGCAGCCCTCCCGATCACCGCGGGAGGGCTGCTGCGTTTCGCGAAAGCCGATGAATGAACCGGCACGGACCGACTCGTGTCCGGCCGATGATCCGTGTCGTGCGGGTGAGGTGGCGGCCCGACCGACAGGACGTTGAGTTGGGCGCGGAATCTGGGCTGCGGGCTCCATTTCCATGCCTGCCGTCACGGCTGCGCGTAAACTTCACGCGAGGTTCATCGCACTGGCGCGTGAGCAGGACATGAAGGGGTGTTAGGGAATGGCGCGGGTCTTGCCTGGAGTGCAGTCGGTCGAGCAACTGCGCCTGCTGCTGGAGAAGGATGAAGCAACCAGGGAGTGGCTGGAGCACCTGGATGCCATCGGGGCGCCGGACTTCGAGGTCCGGTTGCCCCGGGCCGATGATGCCGCCGTCGAGTTTCTCGATCTGAGCGTGCCGCACGATGAGTTCGACAAGCTCATCTGGCTCCTGCCCGATCCACAGCGCACGCCAGGTATCTGGTGGCTGCTGGAGCGCGCCACCCATTCGGTCGTCCGCACCATCGGCCAGATTTCCGCCCCGCCGCGTTTTCCGGTGTTGCCGCGGGAACTGGGGGAACTACGTCGCTATTTCTACTTCTACGTATTGCTGGCAGTGCGACCGTACACCCTGCACTATCATCGCCAATTGGGTATTCCGGAGGATATTTCGCGCCGGACGCTGTTCGATATCGGCCGCAAAATGTCCGTTCACCGCAAGAACTACGGCAAGGGTGGAATCGACACGCCGAGCTGGCTGACGCACCACATGCGGGGGCAGCTTTACCAGTTGGGGCGCCTCCAGTTCGAGCGTGCGCACCCATGGGGTGGATTCCCCGAGGCGTTTGCGGCGGCCGGTGTCCCGATCGGGGCGGAGGATGTCGTGCTGTCGGTCCACATTACCGACTTCTCCGGCCCACTCAGTCCGGCTGGCTGTGACGCGTCGTTTGCGCAGGTGTTGCCGTTCTTCGACCGGTACTTTCCCGAGACTCCGGCCTCGATTGCCATTTGTGAGTCGTGGATGCTCGACCCGCAGCTGGACGAGTACATGAAGCCGCAGGCCAATATCATGCAGTTCAAGGCGCGGTTTCAGCCGGCCTATACCCCGGCTCCCAACAACCGAGGAATCCAGCAATTCGTGTTCGGGATGCTGGACGCGGAAATCGACGAACTTCCGCAGGCCACCAGTCTCGAACGGGCGGTGGTGTCGCACATTGTCGAGGGGCGTGACTGGACGGGTGGGGCAGGTTGGTTGAATCTGCGCGAGATGACGTAGTCGCGGCTGCGCCAACCACCTTGTATGCTTGAACCTGATCCGCATGGGATCCTGCATATTCGTTGATGACATCGCGCGAGTTGGGCGGTGGAGGAAGATTGCTCATGAATCGTCGTGGCTGCCTGATCGCCGTCGGAGTCATTGCCGGCTTGCTGCTTCTGTGTTGCATCCTGCTCTGGTTCGTGGGCATACCCCGTTTCCAGGACCAGATTGTGGATCAGGTTTCAGAAGGTCTTTCCACCGAGATCGCGAACCAGGTCGATACCGCACCTGGCACGCTCGATCCTGGCACCTACACCATTTCCCTGGCCGATCTCGAGCGCCAGGTCAATGCCCAGCTCGCGACCGAGAACTCGACGAGCGATTTCGTGATGACCACTGACGGTAACCTGGTCAAGGTCGGGTTCAGCGCCAACGGGCAGGACCTGGTCTACACCGGACATCCGGTGGTTGAGAATGGCCAGATCGTGATCGAGGACATGTCCGTCGACAACAATGTGATGGGCTTCCTGCTCCCGGCCGGCAAGGTCGCCACGTTGATCGAGAACGGGCTCAACGACTACCTCTCGGCGCGTGGGCTGCAGGCCGAATCGATCGTGCTCGGTGATGGTGAAATCACCTTCACGGCGGTGCCATCCGGAAGCTGAGCAGTTCTCGGAACGGTTGTTCCAGGCCAGCCCTGGAGGGAGTCCATACGCCAGCCAGATCGCCCAAGGGACGATGCCAGATGATGGCTGGCCAGGACTCCCGGACTGACCCAAGGCTAGCCTTGTCTGTGCCAATATTTCTGCTCCTTGCTCTAGCAGACTGGCAGTCCCGACCACACCGTAGGGCACGCACCACGGGCGAGATACATGACTCGCCTCGCCCGTGGTTTCGCGCGGAAGACCGGTTGGTGAACCTGCCGGCACCCTGCATTGAATCAGGAATCTGAACCATGGCGGTGTTGATCCAGGCGTCGCATGTTGCGTACGCCCACGGCGGCAACCAGATCTTTGCCGATGTCACCTTCGAGCTCAAGACCGGCGACCGCATCGCCCTGGTTGGCGCCAACGGGACCGGCAAGAGCACGCTGTTTCGCCTGCTGGCCCGGGAACTGACGCCCCAGCGGGGTGAAGTGGTCCATCAGCGCGGGGTAACCATCGGCTACCTGGCCCAGCAGAATGCGCTCGATGAGTCGCGTTCACCCTGGCAGTTGGTGGGGGAAGTCGCGGCCGATGCCGAGACGCTGGATCGGGAACTGGAGCGGCTCGAAGGGCTCCTTGGCGAACCGCTCGACGACGAGGCGATGGCCGATGTCCTCGACCAGTACAATCGCCTGCTCGAACAACTCGACACCAGCGATGCACGTGACCCGGGTGAACTGATCGCCCAGCTGCTTACTGGTCTTGGCATTGGCGAGCGGCTTTGGCACCAGCCGCTGGGACAGATGAGTGGCGGCGAACGGAAGTTGGTCGCCCTGGCCCGCTTCCTTGCCCAGCAACCTGACGTGCTGCTGCTGGACGAGCCCGACAACCACCTCGATGTTCGGGCGCGGGCCTGGCTGGAGGCGTTCCTCGCAGCCTATCCGGGAGTTGTCGGCCTGATCACGCACGACCGTTACATGATCGACCGGGTCGCCAACGAGATTGTCGAACTGGAAGACGGCCAGGTTCGCACGTATCCGGGCAACTACTCGGCATTTGTGCGGACCAAGCGCGAACGGCTGGAGCGAGAAGCCCAATTGCGCGAGTTGGAGGAGCGGGAGTTCCGCAAGCTGAAGGCGAGCGCCGAACAGTTGACCCAGTGGGCCCGGCAGAATCCGAAGTTCGCCTCCCGGGCTGAAAACCAGCGGCGGAAGATGGCGGAGGAGCGCGCGCGCCTCGATGCCATCCCCATTCCCGTGCTCCAGCGCCGCACGATCGAAGTGGAGTTCGCCGCCGAACGCGGGGGCACCCAGGTGTTGATTGCCGACGACGCGAGCAAGACCTACGGTGACCACGTGGTGCTCCAGCCGTTTGACCTGACCATCCACCATGGCGAACGAGTCGCGCTGACTGGTCCCAATGGCTCCGGCAAGACGACGTTGTTTCGCCTCATCCAGGGTCTCGAAGAACCCGATACCGGGTCGCTCCGACTGGGCGCCTCGATCCGGGAGGGGTATTTCTCCCAGCTGCAGGAAACGATCGATCGGCGCAAGACCCCGCTGGATCTCGTGCGCGCCATCAAGCCGCTGAACGAACAGCAGGCGCTCGGCTTTCTCATTTCGTTCCTGTTCGATCGCGACGACACCCTGCGCCCGGCCGGAGAGTTGAGCGGTGGGGAAATGGCGCGCCTGCAAATCGCGCTGCTCATCCTCAGTGGCGCCAACTTTCTGCTCCTCGACGAGCCGACCAACAACCTCGATATCACCTCGGTGGAGGTGCTGGAGGACGCCCTGCTCGAGTTCGGCGGGACCATTCTGGCCATTTCGCATGACCGGTACTTCCTGGACAAGGTCTGCCAGCGCACCCTGGCCCTGGCCGATGGCCTGCTGCGGGACTATCCCGGCGGCTACACCTGGACAGTTGAGCACCCAGATCTCGGTCCGCTCCTGACGCGGCAGGCAGCCGCCGAGACGGCTCCAGCCGGCAAACGGGCACGCCGCACCGGGTGAGTGCTTGCGCCGATAGGCAGGGCGGACGACAGCCGCTTGTTTCACGCAAGGGATATATCGTGCCTGATCGCGGCAGGTGCGCCCGTACGCAGCGCTGCCGGGATTCCCTATCGGCAGAAGGTCCAGGTGACGCGGTCCGGTCTATACTGCAGGCCGAGATACCGGACGGCTGAGGCTGTCCCGAATGTCGCCTGGAGTTCCAATTCACGTGCCCGATACACCCGTCACGCCCACCCCTACGCCCGACGAAACCGTGCCGCCAACCGCCGAACCGGCGGAAGAGGTTCCTGCCGCTGCCGGTGGTGATGCACTGGGCGACACTGCAGGTACCGGCACCATCATCGCATTGGGCTGTGTTACCGGCACAATCTTCATCATCATTCTTGGATTGGCGTACCTGCTGATCACGCAACTTCTGGGCTAACCGCCCGGCTTGACGATTCCGCCACCTGCTACACTTCACCTCAGCGATACCGTCGTTCTTCGTCCCGGAGTTAACGTGAGTGAATCACGCCAGACCCGGATGTGGAGCCTGGTGTCCGGCCAATTCCCCGCCATTGTGGTCTGAGCGGAACGTGCTGGTTCCAGGAATTCAGCCAATACGGGGAGCGGCAGGTCACACGGAACACGGTGCAAAACTCACCCGGCATCATCCGAATCCGATTCACTCCCATGAGTCGGTGGCTGCGATGCCCGATGTGTGGACGCGATAGATCCGTGCAGTGCGCGTTCGATGCGACAGCTTTCCACCGAATGCGAATCTCATCTGGAGCAAATGGGCACGACCCGGCGAGCGACGTGTTTGGCGTCGACAACGGCCATGAAGTGCCATCGCCGCATCCGAGCAGGCTCGAGGGCGGCAACCTGACATCAGCATACGTGCTCGACGTTTTCTGGCCAGGCTCAGGAATGACCTGGCGTGCCGGGCACACCATCGCAATGCGGCACCGGTCCGGGCGGGGAGATCTCCGCTAACGACCGGCCACGGCCAATGCATTGCAGGAGACATACACGTTTGGACGAATCCAACGACAATCGTGGCAACGAGCCACAGGGCGAGGCCAACACCGGCAACCAGGAAGGCGCGGCTCGCACCGGAAACCGTCGCCGTCGTCGCCGGCGGCCCGCCAATGCCAACAAGCAGAACCAGAATCAGCAACAATCAGAGGGAACTCCCCAACAGGCGGGCGAGCAACAATCGTCTGATCAGCAGGCACCATCCGAGCCAGGCAACCAGAAGGGCGCCAATCAGCAGCGACCTTCGGGTGGTGGCAGAGGATCGAACGATCGTCGCCGCCGAAGCGGGAACCAGCAGCGCTCCGCCGACATGGGTGTGCGCTCTGCCCAGGACGAAATCCGCAAGCAGCAGATTGCCGAAGGTCGCCGTCGGGCCGGCCAGGAGCAGGAACCGGGAGACGCCCAGCCGAGTCAGTCTGGCCAGGCAAACCAGTCTGGTCAGCAGCGGGGACAGCAGAACCGCCAGCAGCGCGGCCAGCAACAGGGCAAGTCCGATCGCTCCGGCCAGCAGCGTCCCCAGCAAAACCAGCAGGGCAAGCAACGCCAGCGTGGTGATCAGCAGAGTCGACAAGGTCAGCCGAAAGGTGATGGCAATCAGGGCGAGCAGGCGGCCGATGGCCAGCAGTCGTCCCGTCGCCGATTCGTACGCCGTCCACGGCGGGATGCCGAGGCGCCAGAACGCGTCGACACGCCGAATGCCCAGCATCAGCGAGGTCGCCAGCATCGCCAGGCCCAGACCGACGGTCAGGTAACTGGTCGGGTCGAGCGTGAATCATCCGCCGAAATCACTGCCATGGGGCCGGTTGGCAACGACCGGATCCGCGTGATTCCGCTCGGCGGCGTGGGTGAAATCGGCAAGAACATGACGGTTGTCGAGTGCGGCCGCGACCTGGTCATGCTCGATAGTGGCGGCAAGTTCCCGGAAGACAACCAGCGGGGGATTGATCTCATCATTCCCGACATCACCTACGTCCAGGAACGGATGAAGAACTTCCGCGGCATCCTCATCACCCACGGTCACGAAGACCACATCGGTGGTTTGCCGTACATCATCCCGCAACTGCAGAGCAAAACGCCGATCCCAATCTACGGCACCCCCCTGGCCCTCGGTTTTATCGAGCGCAAGCTGCTCGAAGCGCGCCTTGAGGACCGGGTTGAGCTGATCGAAGTCAATGGTGGCGACAAGGTTCAACTAGGCGGCATCTCGGCCGAATTCATCCGGGTGACGCACACCATTCCCGATGCCTGCGCCATCGCGCTGCATACTCCGGTCGGCACCATCGTCGATACGGGGGACTTCAAGTTCGATCCAACCCCGGTGATGGGCAAACCAACCGACGAGGCGCAACTCAAGAAGATTGGCAACAAGGGCGTCCTGGCACTTTTCTCCGACACCACTCGTGTCGAGACCGAAGGCAGCACGCCCTCCGAAGTCGTCGTTCGGCAGCGGATGGAAGAGGTCGTCAGCGAGGCCAAGGGTCAGGTCATCATCGCAACGTTCGCCTCCAACGTCAGCCGCATCCACATGGCGATCAGCGCCGCGGTCAAGACCGGCCGCAAGGTGGCGGTGGCGGGACGTTCGATGGAGCAGAACTCCCGGGTGGCACTCGATCTTGGCTATCTGGATCCGCCCGAAGGCGTCTTTGTGCCCCTGGACGAGTTGCTGCGTCAGCCGAAGGAAAAGCGGATCATCGTCGTCACCGGTTCCCAGGGTGAAGCGGCGGCGGCTTTGGCCCGCATCGCGGCGGCCGAGCACCCGAAGATCCGGGTTTCGCGCGGTGACGTCATCTTCGTGTCGGCCACGCCAATTCCGGGCAACGAAGACACCGTGACGCACACCATCGACAATCTCTTCCGGCGAGGTTGCGACGTGATCTACAGCGCGATCGATCGGGGCGTGCACGTGTCAGGACACGCTGGCCGTGACGAATTGCAGCGAATGATTCGCCTGCTGCGCCCGAAGTTCGCGGTGCCCATCCACGGTGAATATCGCCACATGATGCTTTACCGCGATCTGTGCGTGAAATCCGGGATCAAGCGCGAGAATGTCCTGCTGCCCGAGATTGGTGGCGTGATCGAGTTCACGAAGGACTCTGCCAGCCAGAAAGCGCGGGTCAAGGCTGGCAACGTGCTGGTCGACCGCCTCGGCGACGAAGGGCAAGTTGTCCTCCGCACGCGAGACAATCTCACCAAGGACGGGTTCGTGGTCGTCACCATCGTGATCGACCGGGTCAGTGGAGAGCTGATCGCCGGGCCGGAACTTGTCGGCAAGGGGCTGGCCTCCGACCTCAATGCCGCGGTGCTGCGCGAGGCCGCTGGAGAGCTTCGCCGGACGTTGGAGAAGCGGCGCAAAGGTAGCCCACAGTATGGCTACATGGTCCAGCGGACCAAGGAGACCATCGGCCGCGCACTCTACCGCCGATCCCGTACGCGACCATTGATTCTGCCGGTGGTTACGGAGCTTTAGCGCGCCGCCCAGTCCGCCAACTCGGAACATGGCAAAAGCCGCCCGGAATCTCTCCGGGCGGCTTTTCGCTCGTGTTTCTGGCTACGTGTGGTTAGTCGCCGACAGCGGCCAATTCGGCAGCAGGCTCGACGTCCGCCTGCACGGGGAGCCACCGTTCGGCCCAGCAACTCACAGCTTCGGTGACGGCCGAGAGGTCCCGCCCCATGGGTGTCAACTGGTATTCGATGCGGACGGGAGTCTCGGCATGCACGATGCGCTGCACGATGCCTTCGGCTTCCAGTTCCTTGAGGCGTTCGGAGAGCAGCCGGTCACTGAGGCCAGGCACGGCCTGCACGATGTCGGTGAAGCGGGACGTATCCTGCAGGAGCACCATCAGGATGGCGCCAGTCCAACGTCGTCCGATCAACTCAACTGCATGGTGATACCGGGGACACACCACTGCGGGTTCGCAAACCTGTCGTTTCATGAAATTGCACCTGCGATTCGATGGGGCCGGATTGCCCGGAAGGCGCTACCTATTGACCCCTGCTGACGATATGTTAGCGGGTTGGGCAATGAGAATCAATCGCAGGTGGTGGAGCGCTACAGACCGATGAAGTCCACTTCATCGGTCCGGAAGCGGTCGAAAGCATCGAGGTCGTCATTTTCCGCCGTCCACGACAGCGGGATCTTGCGGAAGGACTCCTTGCCCAGAGTCGGTCGCGTGGCGGGATCGAATGGCGAACCCGGTTCCGGTTGGAACGGCAACTGGGTCGTATGCGCCAGCATGATCTCCAGCTTGCGGTCGGCATACGGCCGCAGATCGAACACGTGGGTGATCTCCGCGCGAGGTGTGCCGATCGTATTCAGTTCATCCTCAGTCAACCGAGAGAAGTACGGATGCCCGTGCGCGGCCACGGCCTGGATGTCTTCGCGGCAGATTGACGCCCAGTAGAGCGAGTCGACCTGCCACGGCTCGCCCAGCCAGGGCCACTGCTCGCTCGCCGCGATCTCCGCCGCTTCGGTTGCCGCGGCCCCAATCCGGATGTGGTCGGGGTGACCGTAGCCGCCGTCTGGTCCGAAGGTCACGACAATCTTCGGCCGCAGGTCGCGAATCTGGAACACAACATCCGCCAGCAACGCCTCCTGGCCGGCCTGCACCAACGACCGGGGATCGTCGTTTTCCGGTGTCCCAATCATGCCCGAGTCGCGATAGCCGAGCAGCCGCAAGGTGTCGACTCCGGCGAGTTGCATTGCCGTTCGCAACTCACGTTCGCGAACAGCGGCCAGCATCGAAGGTGGTCCCAGGGAGGGATCGCTGATTTCCCCGGCCTCACCCCGGGTCGCGCAGACGACGCCAGCCCGCAAGCCGGTCTCATCGGCCCAGGCCAGTGTGCCGCCGTTGCCGAACGACTCATCGTCAGGGTGGGCGTAGACGAAAAGAATATCGAGTCCGGATTCCACGGTCATGAACGGGCGTCCCTTTGATTACAACGAACCGATGGCGGCTTCGAGTGCTGCCTGTCTCCGGCGAGCGGCAGCGTAGATGTGATGGTCTTCCTGGTTTGGTTGGTAGCTGGTCGCGACCGGCCGACCTGTGTCCAGCAGGGAATCGATCACGCCGCTGGCCTGCAGGGCGCAGATGGCGGCTCCGCGCGCCGAGGCTTCCATTTCGGCGTCAACGGCGTCGATCTGGTGGTTCAGCGTATCCGCGATGATCTGCAACCACAAGGGCGAACCCAGCGCAGCCGCGCCATTGGCATGAATCTCGTACGGAGCCTCGGCCAGTTGGGCGAGGTCATCGTGGATGGCGGCGAGCCGATAGCTGGTTGCTTCCAGGGTGGCCCGAAAGATGTCGGCCGAGGTGGTGGCCAGGCGAATGCCGTGGATCGTGCCGCGGGCATGCTCGTTCCAGCTTGGCGAGCGTTCACCGGCGAACATCGGCAGGATCGTCAGCCCATGACCATCCGGTTCCAGCCGCGCGGCTTCCTCGGTCAGGTGGCCGATGTCGCTCACCTCCGAATGCTCCGCGACCCAGGCCGCTGCGTTCCCGCCGTTGGAGAGTGCTCCCCCCACGACGGCCAGGTCGCGATCCAGGCGATAGCGCCAGATGCGGTGTGGCACAGGCACCGGGTCAGTCCCAGCGGGATTCGCCAGGATCACGCGCATCGCGGCGGACGTCCCAATCGTCATCGCGATCCGGTTTGGCACCACGCAGCCCGACCCGACGTTGGCCGCCGCCCCATCGCCAATCGCCGGAAACCACGGCACACCTGCCAATTGTGGCCATCGATTGGCAAACTCCGGTCTGAGGTCTGGATAGGCTTCGGTGCGGTCGACGATTGGCGGAAGCTGCTCGCGTTCGATGCCGAGGTAGGCCAGGAGTTCGGTATCCCAATCCAGGGAGGTTGCATTCTGCAGGCCTGTCCCTGAAGCCATCGAGACGGATGTTTGCAGGACTCCGGTGAGGTGGTCGAGGATGTAGTCGGTCACCGACACCCAGTGCCGGACCTGTTCGAAGGTGGAGGCGTCCTGCATGGCCAGCCAGCGCAGTTTGGCCGGCCAGTAGCTCGAATGCAGACGACAGCCAGTTCGCGCATGAACGGCCCTGGCATCGAGATCGGCCCCGAGCCGCTCGGCTTCGTGACCGGAACGCTTGTCGGACCACATGTAGACGGGAGTGACCGGTTCGCGGTCGCTGTCCAGGCCCAACAGCCCGTGCCAGAACGAAGTCATCCCGACTGCCGCAATCGAGGCATCCCTGGCGGCGTCACTGGCCAGAACCCCATCAACACCAGCGATCGTTCGCTCCAGCAATTCGGTGGCGGATGATTCCGACCCCCCGTCGTTGGTCACGACCTGACGATAGGCAAGCTGGGTCTCGGAATCCGGGACCTGGTTGCCTTCCTCGTCGAAGAGTAACGCTCGCACTGAAGACGAACCGATGTCGATTGCCAGCGCCATCTGGGGCGTGGATTTGGATGCTGTTCGAGACGTCATGTCCGCTCCAGGTCAGGTGCCGATCCGGTCGGCGCTATTCTCGCACGCAACTCGCCGCACGGTCAGTTGGCGGTGCTGGGCGGATATACTACCGTTTGGAAAGTGAGCCGAGGCGGTGCAGGAGTGATTCGTGGTTGAGGATGGGACCAGGCGTCGAATAGTGGCACTCGCGGGCGGCGTTGGCGGTGCCCGCATGGCCGATGGTCTGGCAGGTCTGCCTGATACCGATCTGACGGTGATCGTCAACACCGCCGATGACTTTGTCCTGTGGGGCCTCAACATCTCGCCCGATCTGGACACCGTGCTGTACACCCTCGCCGGGATTGCCGATCCGGTCAACGGCT
Source organism: uncultured Sphaerobacteraceae bacterium (assembly GCA_964574825.1). GTDB lineage: Bacteria > Chloroflexota > Chloroflexia > Thermomicrobiales > UBA6265 > JACCYX01. The sequence goes on from CAZNQC010000011.1 coordinate 19,435, forward strand.
GGGGCATCGCCGGTGACACCCATGCCACTCTGGCTGGGCTGGCCGCTTACGGCGTCGATCCCTGGTTCAGTCTTGGTGACCGTGACTTTGCGACGCACATCCTGCGCACCCAACGTCTGCGCGAGGCGGTACCTCTCTCGGCGATCACCGCAGAACTCGCGGGCGCCCTGGGGATCTCCGCTCGCATTCTGCCGATGACCGACCAAGGCGTGGCGACCAAGATCATCTCTGGTGGTGAAGAGATCGACTTTCAGGACTACTTCGTTGCCCATCGCCAGGCCGACGTGGTCGATGGCGTCCGGTTCGCTGGCATCGACGACGCTGCTCCCGGTCCCGGCGTGCTCGAAGCCATCGCGAGTGCCGATATCATCGTGATCGCTCCCTCCAACCCGATCGTCAGCATTGGCCCGATCCTGGCCGTCGAAGGCATTCAGGGCGCGATCAAGGCATCGCCAGCGGTCACAGTCGGTGTCAGCCCGATCATCGGCGGCAAGGCGCTCAAGGGGCCCGCTGACCGCATGCTGACCAGTCTCGGCCACGAACCGTCTGCCCTGGGTGTGGCTCGAATCCTGGCCGACCTGCTCGATGTCTTCGTGATCGACGAACGTGATGCCGACCTCGCACCGGGTATCGAGGAACTTGGGATCGAGACCGCCGTGCTCCAGACGATCATGGGTGACCGGGCCGATCGCATTCGCTTCGCTGACGAAGTGGTTGCGGCCTCGCTGGGAGCGGTACGCCGGTGAGCCGCACCATTGCCCTCGTTCCGATCCGGTCGCTTCACGGCGGTAAATCGCGTTTGGCTGACCAGTTCGATCCCGACCAGCGGAGCACGTTCGTGCTGAAAATGGCGCATCGCATGCTCGAAGTCCTCGCCGCCAGCCGCATTGCGGATGAGATTGTCGTGCTGACCAGTGACGTTGCCCTGTGGGAGGTCTTCCAGCATGAGCCTGTCACCTTGCTGACGAACGTGCCTCCGGGCCTCAATGCAGCGATCGGTCATGGCCGCAACCATGCGATCGGGCGGGGTGCCGATCGGCTGCTGGTGGTGTTTCCGGATCTGCCTGAAGTCTCAGTTTCCGACCTGCAGGAGATTGACCGATCGCTCGCGCCGGTTACCATCGTTGCCGACCGTCAACGCGACGGGACCAACGCGCTCCTTCTGCAGGGCGCATCGACCCTGGATCAGTTCGAGTTTCGCTATGGCCGGGGAAGCCTGACCATCCACCGGAGAGTCGCCGAACACCTCGGGCTGCCGGCCACGGTGCTGACGTTGGCAGGCATGTCCACCGACCTTGATACCGCAGCAGATTGGCGCGAACTGGCGGGGGAGACTCGCCGCTGGTTGCTTGACTCTTCCCTGCCGGTGGGCGCGGAGGCGACCCCCATTCTTGCCCTGGAGCATTCATGACCGTTGTACCCGCTGGAACCATTTCAATCCTGCCCGTGGACGGGTTGCCGGAAATCACACCTGGCGACGACCTGCACGAGATGATCGCTGCGGCCATCGCCTCCAGCCTGGAGAGCCTTGAGGCGGGAGATGTGGTGGTGGTGACGCATAAGGTCGTCTCGAAAGCCGAAGGCGGTCTTATCGACCTTGCCACCATCGAACCCTCGGCGCAGGCCTCGAGCTTCGCTCGTGACTGGGACAAGGACCCGCGCCATGTCGAAGTGGTCCTGCGTCAGTCGAAGCGCATCGTTCGCATGGTGCGCGGCCTGATCATTGCCGAAACCCGCCACGGCTTCATCTGCGCCAACGCCGGCGTTGACGCCTCCAATGTTTCCCCCGAAGTGGTCTGCATCCTGCCGGAAGATCCGGATGCATCGGCGGAGGCCATTCGCCAGCACCTTGTTGCCCGCTTCTTCCCCGATCACCAGGGTGAGGACTCGCCAATTGGCGTGATCGTCACCGATTCGTTCGGACGCCCCTGGCGGAACGGCATCGTCAACATCGCCATCGGTGTCGCCGGGATGGCCGCCCTCGCCGACTACCGGGGCCAGTACGACGCGGGAGGATACGAACTTCGCGCCTCGGTTCTGGCTGTTGCCGACGAACTCGCGTCGGCCGCCGAACTGGTGATGCACAAACTGGCGGCCAGACCGGTGGCGGTCATCCGCGGATACGAAGCACAGGGCACTGGTCCGGCCGGACAGGGGCAGGATCTCGTGATGCCGCCCGAGCGAAATCTCTTTATCTAGCGACACGTGGGCATGTGCCCGTTACCTGGAGGAACGTCATGGGAACCCTTGGTTACGCCGCTTCATTCGAGCAGTTTCACCCCAACGACATGCTGGCCTGGAGCCAGCTGGCCGAGCAGCAGGGATTTGGTGTCGTTACCGCCTCCGATCACTTCCACCCCTGGGTGCCGTCGCAGGGCCAGTCGGCGTTCGTTTGGTCGTGGATGGGCGCGCTCGGTGCCACCACCAATCTCCGCTTTGGCACCGGGGTGACCCCGCCGGGCTACCGCTATCATCCGGCAGTGCTCGCCCAGGCGGCCGCCACGCTGGAAGCGATGTATCCGGGCCGGTTCTTCCTCGGGTTGGGGGCAGGCGAGGCGCTCAACGAGCACATCGTTGGTGAGTACTGGCCGGAGGCGCCGGCTCGACTCAGCCGCCTGGTCGAGTCGATCGACATCATCAAGAAGCTCTTCACCGGCAAGGTCGTCAAGCACCAGGGTGATCATTTCCGGGTCGAGAGCGCGAAGCTCTACACCCTGCCGGACGCGCCGCCGCCGATCTACGTGGCCACCTCGGGACCGATCATGGCCCAGCGTACCGGGAAGCTCACCGACGGCATCATCACGGTTGGCGCTGCCGAGGAAAAGGTCAAGATGCTGATGGAGCGCTTCGACAAGGGCGCACGTGAGGCCGGCAAGGATCCTTCGACCATGGCCAAGATCCTCCAGGTCAAGGTGAGCTACGCGCCGACCGACCAGGATGCGATCGATTGGGCGGTGCGTGACTGGCCGAACGGCGGCATGAACTTCCCGAAGGCCGATATCCGCACGCCGGAGGACTTCGAGGCCATGGCCAAGCTCGTGCGCCCGGACAACTTCAAGAACCGGGTGCTGACCACGTCAGACCTCGACCAGCACGTCGAGTACCTGCAGAAGTGGATCGACCTCGGCTTCCAGGAAATCCACGTCCACAACGTCAATCGCGAGCAGACTGCCTTCATCGAGGCCTACGGAAAGCACGTGGTGCCGAATCTGAAGTGGTAGCCCGCGCCTGAAATCAACAAGGCCAGGTACGCTGGCCAGGAATGAACGCGAAACAGCCTGGATCGAGCCATTCGATCCAGGCTGAGCGCTTCCTGAGATTTGACGAATGGAGAAAATCGCCATGCCAATGTGCTGGGATTCAGAACGACGTGATGGATGACGTTGGCAGAACGGTCCGGGGGCTGGGATCAGTCGTCCTTTGACCACAGGCGGTTCGCTGGGGTTGCCGTGGCTGGCAGCACGCCCGGGAGGTTATCTGGCATGGGCGACGCCAGGACCTCTTCGCCGTAGGACATGGCATCCTCGAACGACATCGGCGAAATCACCACCGCACCTACCGTGCCATCGCGGTTGATGAAGATGTGGGTCGGATAGTTGTTGATCGTGTAGGACGTCGCCATTTTCTGCGCCGCGGCCAACGCTTCGGGCTGGTCCTCAGGAATCACTGACGTCAGGTAGCTCGGATCGGCCAGCACCGGAAACGTTCCGCCGACCCTGTCGGCGTAGTCCTGGGCGACGAGCGGATCCTCACCCACGGCGATCCCGAGCATCACGAGTCCCTGCGGATTCAGTTCCTCGTAGGCCGCCTGGATGTCCGGGAACTCGGCCCGGCAGGGTGGGCACCACGACCCCCAGAAGTTGAGCCACACCGGCTGGCCGCGAAAGCTCGAAAGCTGGACGATGTTGCCGGATGTATCGAAGGTGACGATTTCCGGTGCCTCTTCACCCACGGAGGGCAACAGCTTGGCGTTCACCCCGCCCTGGCCAATCGAGCCAAACCCCTGCTGATTGCCAATCAGCCAGGCAATACCGACGATCGCGCCGACGATGGCCAATACCGCAATCAAGCGATTACGCGAACTCGCCAGCACTGGCTGTGATGGGCGTGACGTGGACGTGGGTTGGGGGTCAGAAGACATGATTGAGCCCAGGATTGGAGTCGGGACAACGAGATCTCGGCAGATGGGGAGAATCGGAAGCGGAGGACGACGTCGTGACGGGACAAAGGTGTCTACACCCAGGCGCTGCAACGGTCGCGGCAACTCGCCGTGACGGAGACAGTAGGGAAGTCCTAGGCAACCTGCTGAAACGAGTTCTCAATGCGCAAGCTGGTTGCCGTATGGGCTTCCTCTCGGGTGTCAGGCCATGTTGCCGTTTCGCACACTGCTCTACACCCCGCCGTAGGCGTGGAGGCCACCGAAGAAGTAGTTTCCGTAGTAGGTGAAGAGTGTTGCCCCGAACCCGAAGATCAGGATCCAGGCGCTCCGGTTGCCACGCCAGCCGCGCAGGGTGCGCGTATGCAGGTACACCGCGTAGACCAGCCAGGTGAACAGCGCCGATGTCTCCTTCGGGTCCCACGACCAGTAGACACCCCAGGCATCATGAGCCCAGACCGAACCCAGGATCAGGACAAGGGTCAACAGCGGGAACCCAATCGTGACAGCCCGGAAGCCGATGTCGTCGAGCATTTCCAGGCTTGGCAACCAGCGGACATTCCACTTCTGCCGCACCAGGAACAGCACCGCCGAAGCGAACGACACCGCAAACGTGGCGTAGGCAAAGATCGCGCTGGAAACGTGCGCGGTCATGATCGGCTTGGCCTGCAGCGCCGGGATCAGCGGATCGACTTCCCGGGCCGAGGCCGGAAGGGTCCAAATATAGACCGTCATCAGGAATGCGATGGTGACCACGATCGCACCCAATTGGCGGGTGTGATATGTGCGCTCGATGATCAGGTAGCAGACCGCCAGCGCGAACGTGAACATGAGCGAGAACTCGTACATGTTTGACAGTGGCACGCGCTCGGCGGCGATGCCCCGGAACAGGATGGCAAGCAAGGCGAAGAACGCGCCAAATGCGGTCAGCATCGAGCCGAAACGTCCGGCAGTGTCGGGGCCGGGCAGGAACTCGGGTCTGGACGCCGAGACGGTCGTGCCGGTGTTGGTGGCCAACGCGGCGTGACGCATTCTCACCCGGCCAAAGGTGTAGATGAGGTAGGAAATCGCAGCCGCCCCCAGGGAAACCGAGGCTGCCGCAAAGCAGTAGAACGAGAGTTTGACCAGTGCTTCCATAACCGTCTCTCACCTTGACGGACGACCTGAACCGGTCGTCGCCCTGACGCAGGTACTCGCAAGTTTACTCCGAAGAGACCGCGCCCCGGCGCTGATCGTGCAGTTCGTCCAGATCTTTCATGCTCTCTGGTTTCCGCAACAGTGCCTGCACGTCCAGCCGCTGCTCGATCGCCTTCACTGTCGAGAAGAAATCCCGCTTGCCGCTCCAGTCGCGCTTTGCCAGTGGCACCGCCACAATCTTCGCCCCATCGTTCCCGGCGGGCGAGACGATCGCGCGAATCCGGCGAAGCGGGAAATAGAAGGTCGCCAGCAGGCCGCCAACCAGGAACACCGAGGCGATGACGAAAATGGGGATGCCAGGGTTGTAGGCCACCTGCAGCAGCGACCATTGCCGCTCCCGCTCGAATGTCACCGTCAGGTCACCGATCTGGATGGGTTGTCCCTGGTCGATCACCGCCGACTGCTGGGTGTTGGTCACCTGGTCGGTCATCATCACGAACATCTGCCCGTTGAGCAGGTTGAGCGTGTCCAGCTCCGGACTCTCGTTGGGCAAGGTGTCGGGGCCGACCACCGTCATCACGGCGTTCGCTCCCGGAATCGTCACGAAACCGGCCGGAGCATCCGGATTCCCGCGGAAGGTGAAGACGCCGAGGTCGACCGTTCCCTCGTAGAGCAGAGTGCCGCCTGGGCCGGTCACCCGCATCGTGGCCCCGTAGCCGAGGCTGGACTGATAGAACGTGGCGCTGCCGTAGCTCGTCGGGTGGTTCGGCGAGATCGTCGCCGACTTCACGGGCGTATCACCGTCGTAGATGATGATGTCGGCCGTGTACGACTCGGCAATGGCCCCTGGCGTATAGGTGTCCCGGAAATTGACCAGTTCCACGCTCAGGTCGGTGCCATGCCCAACTGCCTTCGTCTCACCCACGGGGATGATGAATTCCTGTTCGCGGAAGCCATATTGCGACGCCACGATGCTGCCGACCATCAGCAGGATCAATGCGAGGTGGAAGGGAAAGGTGCCGAGCTTGCCGTACCGGTTCTTGTCGGCGTAGACGTGGACGTCGGTGCCAAATCGTTCGGTCAGGACCCGGTAGCGGCGGCTGCGCAGGCCTTCTTCAAAGCCGGACAGTGCCTCGTCCACGGGAGCAGTGGCCGTAAAGGTGGCAGCCGTATCTGCCCGCTCCAGATACCCGGCGGAGGTTCGCACCCGGGGCTCGCTGATCGTCTGCCAGATACCTGGTACCCGGTTGATCGTGCAGACCGCGATCGCCACCGCGATCAGGGCCAGGGTGGCGGCGAAGATCGATGATCGAAAGACATCCCACTCGTACCAGCGGTCCACTGCACCTTGCGTGAACGGCAGGCCGTCAGCGATCCACTGGGGCACGCTGCTGCCACGCAGGGTGCCGATCAGCACCAGCACGGCCAGGAAAGCGATTTCGGCGATGGCTGCGCGCACCGAGCAAAAGAACCGCCAGATCCGGTCGATGGCGACCTCGAACGGGGAACGTCCCTGATTCAGTTGGGCAGTAAGGTCGGCCATGAAGTCCTCTTCGGGCCCGTTGCGGGACTAGAGTGTGGGTTCCCAGGGGGTCCAGGGGGCAACGCGGACGATTTCGGTGAACATCGACTGGTAGATGCCCAGCACCATGATCACGCCGACGCCCAGCATCACGGCCCCGCTGATCAAGGTCACAGTCGGCAGGTGCCGGTTGAGGCGCCGGATGACGTTGCGGGATGAGCCGAGGGCCATTGCCACGATCAGGAACGGCACCGCCAGTCCAATGGTGTAGGTCGTGAGCAGCAGGGTGGCTCGTTCGATCGACCCCTGCCCGGCTGCCATCATCAGGATGCCGCCCAGGATCGGGCCGGTGCAGGGCATCCACCCGGCCCCAAAGCCGACGCCGATGATGAACGATGACGAGACCGATCCGGGGGTTCCTGCCTCAAACGAGAGTCTCCGATCGCGGTCGAGCCAGGGCACCCGGAGCAGCCCGGTCTGGTAGAGGCCAAGGAAGATCAGCATGATCCCGCCGACCCGGACCAACCAGATCTTGTTGAGGGTGAACGTGTCGAGGGCGGTGGCCGCAGCGCCGGCGGCACCCAGGGCGACTCCCATGGCGATGAACACGAGCGAGAAGCCGGCAATGTAGGCGGTGGCGTTGCGCAATAACTGGGTGCGTGAAGCCTGCTCCGACTCGGTCGCGCCAACGCCTGCCATGTGGGCCAGATAGATCGGGACCAGGGGAAGGACGCAGGGGGAAGAGATGGAGAGGATACCGGCAATGAAGGCAGCAAGGAACGAGACGTCCGTAACCATTGATCAACGGTACCACCGGCGATTTTCAGGCGTCAACGAAGCCATGGCACCCTTGCCGGTTAAGGTTCGGGGGACGGGTCGACACAGCCGAGCAATACCCTGATCGTCACGCACGTTTTCCAGGCTCGGAAGGTCGACCATTCCTATGGCGGATGGGCTCGTCAACCCCATGCGGCATACTGGTCCAAACCGCACCTTTCCCTCCCGTGCACAGGGTTCCCGATGTCCCGTCCCTACCTTCGCGACCGCTCCTACCAGACCCCTGCCATCGTTCTCCAGCACCGGGATTTCGGTGAGGCGGATCGGGTCTACGTGCTCTTCACCGAACTGCAGGGCCGCACGTCCGCCGTGGCGCGAGGTGTCCGCAAGGCCGGAAGCAAGCTGGGTAATCACCTCGACTACTTCACGGAACTGAATCTCGAACTGGCGCGCGGCCGCGACCTCGATGTGATCACCGGTGCCGCCATCATCAACCAGCACCCTGTGCTGCGGACTGACATCGACGCCTATGGCCATGCCGCGCACCTGGTTGAACTGGTGCGGGACCTGACCGAGGAACACCAGGAGAACCAGCGGGTCTACCGGTTGCTGGCGGCATCGTTGGCGCTGCTCAACGAAGGCGTGGAACCCTGGCACGTTGCGCGTCACTTCGAACTGGGATTCCTGATCGCCACTGGCTACCAACCCGCCATCACCGACTGTGCCCAGTGCCGCAACAGTCTTCTGGCGGAGCCCAACGCCTGGTCGACCCAGTTGGGCGGGCTGTTGTGCCCAGCTTGCCAGGGCAGCGATCGCTCGGCGGTGTTGCTGTCAGTCAATGCCCAGAAATACCTCCGCCTGCTCGTTCGCGAAGGGTTATCTGGCGTCGTTCGCTTCGATCTGCCGGAGAATGTGCGGCACGAGGTGAGCCAGGCCCTGCTTGCGTCATTGCGCAGTGTCGGAGAGCGGGACTTCGCCAGCTTGCGCGTGCTTGGCGTGATGCAATCCAGCGAGGCACCGCGCAGAACAACCTGATACACCGCACATTCGGTTCCTACCGACCTTGCTTCTCTGAATCTGAAGGCAGCAGGTCGGGTCGCAGGCGGGCCGTGCGTTCCTCGGCGCGTGCCCGGCGCCACTTGTCGATTTCGGCGTGATGGCCGGAGAGCAGGACGGGCGGAACATCGAGGCCGCGGTACGAGGCGGGCCGGGTGTAGTGCGGGTATTCGACCAGTCCCTCGCCATCCGCCGCGTGCGACTCATCGGCAATGCTGGCTGCATCGATCACGCCCGGCAGGAGTCGGATCACCGTGTCCGTCACCACCATCGCCGGCAATTCGCCGCCCGTCAGCACGTAGTCACCAATGGAGATTTCCTCCGCCTGCAGAAGGTCGATCGCTCGCTGGTCGATGCCTTCATAGTGTCCGCAAATGATCGCGATTCTGGATGCGCCGGAAAGTTCGTGGGCCAGCTCCTGGGTGAATCGACGCCCGCCGGCCGCCATCACCAGCACCCGGGCGCGTGGCAGATCGTCGCCCAGCACCTGCTCCACCGCGTCGACGATCGGGGGGGCTTTCATCACCATTCCGGCGCCGCCGCCGTATGGCGTGTCGTCTGCCGTGCGGTGCTTGTCGGTGGTGAAATCACGAATGTCGTGAACCTCGATCGAGGCCCTGTCACTCGCAACGGCGCGTTTGATGATGCTTTCGGAGAACGGTCCGGCAAACATCCCGGGAAACAGGGTGAAGATGTCGACATGGAGGGGAGACTGGCTCATCGGGCATCCACCGTGGCCAGCAGGTCCAGCAGCGCTGGCGCCGCGCCGACCAGGGAGCCGAGCGTCAATGCTGGGGTCACGTCCGGTTGCTCGCGGTTGAACACCTCATGCCGTTCGGTCTGGAGCCAGACGGCGGTCAGCCCTGCCTGTTGGGCCGTTTGAACGTCCCACCGCAGGGAATCGCCGATGTGGACGCTCCGGGCTGCCGTGCCACCGAGTTCATCCAGGGCAGCGGCATAGATCGCTGGCGTCGACTTGTAGTAGCCGCTGCTGGCCGAGGTCACGACACGATCGAAGCATTGCCGCACGTTCATCCGCTCGAGAATCCACTCCAGTGTTTCGTGATGGACGGCACTGGAGACGACACCGAGCGGAATTCCGGCCCCACTGAGCGCCTGCACGGTTTCGGCCGCACCGGGAACCGGCTCCATTTCCTCGATCGCCTGCCGCATCAACTCATCAATGGCCTGCTCAATGTCGCCCTCCGGTGACTGTAGGCCCAGCTCGTCAAAAATCCTGACGACCGAGGTGGTGGCGTCGATTTCGTTGCCGGATTCGATCACCGCCAGCCGCAGCGACCGGTAGGCATCGTCGAACGCCTCACGCTCGAGCCCCGAGTTGAGACCAAGGCGGTCTTTCACGGCCCAGGGCAGGTCGCGAATCTCGAGGTGAAACCAGCGATCGCAGTTGGCGAGTGTGTTGTGGAAGTCGAATGTCAGCACCTGCACCGGCTGATTCCTGTCTGGTGGCCTGGAGGTCGGTCCTCCCTTGCGGGGAGTTGCTGTCACGAGCGTAGCCGCTGCAGGGCCGTCGGTCCACAAAATAGAAAGCAGAAAATAGAAAGTTGGAAACAGGGGGAGGGTAAGGCGGTGAGCGGGTGCTGGCGTGGTGGGTTGATGACAGAAAAATGAAAAGCAGGCCGGATAATCGGGGTAAGTCCGGTTCCGTTGATTCCATGGGCTTTCTGGACCGGATTACCCCGGAATTACCCCGATTATCCCGACGGGGGAATGAGAGGTTGGCGCGATTGACAGGCGTGCTGGACGGCAGGGCGAAGCGACGTTAGAGGCTGATTCGAGCGCGGGTTGACGAGTGGGGCATGGTGGGGCTCCTGGTGGAGAGGTGGGGCGTGGAGAGATCGTCATACCTATCGTACGCATCGAACAGGCGAAATCTCGCCACCTCCGGCGAGATTGCTCGTACGTACGGGTTTGAGTAGAGAGAAACGGGTAAAGAGTGAAGAGGAGGGGGGTGGAACCGTCCCGTCCATCTTCTGGGCCGTGCCACACCCCTTTTTCCATCAAGACTGAACTGATGCGGGTGGGTGAGGAGTGAAGGCGAGCTGGCGATGCGGGTGATAATGAACGCTGATGTCGTTCGAGTTGGGGAGAGTAGCCGCGGTGGCGGAGTCGTTGGTCATTGATGTTGGAGTCGCGAAGACGGAGAAGTACGCCAGCCGCGAGAGTGGCGACACGGTCGAACTCATCGAACGTCCGAGTGGTGGGTTCACCGTTGTGGCGATTGACGGCCAGGGATCGGGCAAGGCGGCCAAGACCCTCAGCCTCCTGCTGTCCAGCAAGGCGGTCGCGCTGGTCAAGGAGGGGGTGCGCGATGGTGTCGTGGCCCGCGCCACCCATGACTATCTCTTCGCCTTCCGGCACGGACAGGTCTCGGCCACCCTGGATCTGCTCTCGATCGATTTGAAGACGCGTACCATTGTGATTACCCGAAACGCCGAATCTCCGCTGCTGGTGCGCAGTGGTGGGGAAATCCAGGAAATGCCAGCTCTGTCCGGTCCGATTGGCCGGTATCGCTGGACCAAACCATCCGTCACCGAGTTGCCGATGGAACCCGGTCTCGAAATTCTCATGTTCACCGATGGCATCTGGCATTCCGGCCGTCGCGAGGACCGACCGCCGATCGATCTCGTTGCCTATGGAGCGGACGTCTTCGACCGGGGAACCCGGGCCCAACACCTGGCCGATAACCTGCTGACCTACGTGCTGGACCGTGATGGTGGACGTCCGAACGACGATATGGCCGTTGTGGCGCTCTCGCTCCGGTTGGGCGAAGCCCAGACTCCGATCCGGCGCCTGGGGCTGGAAGTCCAGTTGCCGTAGCTCATTCGACTGGAGAGAGTGACGATGCAAGACGACCCCGGTCACCAGTCCAATACCCAATCTCCGCGGGTGGTGGTGGTCGGACCGTGTGCGTCGGGCAAGTCAACGCTGGTCGCCGGGCTGCACCAGGCAGGAGTCGATGCCTGGGGGGTTGGCCAGGAACACAGTGCGGTCCGTTCGCTGTGGGCGCGCCGCAAGCCGGATCTGGTCGTGGCGCTCGATCTTGACCTTGAGTATGTGCGGGCCCGGCGCGGGGCGAGTTGGCCGGCCGATCTGTATGCGATTCAGCACGAACGATTGCGCGACGCGTTTGCGAATGCCGACATCATGCTCGATACCGGCATCACCTCCGAGCAGGACGTGCTCACCGCAGTCTTGAATCTCGTCCAGCGGTTTCAGACGCCAGATGGTCGTCGTAAAGTGTGAGGTGGGAGCGACGGTTAGTCATGCTTGAGGCGGTAGGGAAATCCTGGCCAGCCGCCTTCCGCCTCTTCTGCCAGATACGATCGGCTGGCGTAAGGTTTTCCCTCGGGCAGCGGTCCTGGCGCTCATGGAGAAACTCGCGACGCCGGCCCGCTAGTTGAGCCCGAATCGGCTGCCCGGATTCGGCAGTGGGAATCCGACGACCCCACCCCGCGTGATCAGCCGTCGCTCCCGGTGAATGATCGAGCCAATGAAATCGAGCCTGGCCGCGGGGTCACGCTCTTCGAGGAGGCGTTGCTGTTCGGCGACGGAGAGCGGTAACCACTTGGCGATGTCGTAGCTGGTCTCCTGGGGATCGATGGCAGTGATCGGGAGGGGGAAATCACCCCGGATGAACTGGCTGGCGAGCCGGAGGAGGCGGCCGAATGCCTTGACCTGACGCCCTGCCTCGGCCAGAGTTGCCGTCTCATCGGAGGGAAGATCCGGCAAGGTTGTCGTGTTGGCCACGGCGTAGCCGTGACTCCAGTCGGTATCGGTCAGGGAGACACGTTCCCCACCGGTGACGACGATCTCGATCAGTCGCTTGGAGATCGCGTTGATCGTTGCCAGCCGGGCGGTCGTACCGATCGGATGGAACTCCGGTTGGTCGCCAACTTCGCTGCCGTGCGAGATTTGCGCCACCGAGAAGACCACGTCGTCGGTGGCCCGGTCGGCCAGCAGGCGCAGGTACCGTTCCTCGAAGATGCGGAGCGACATGGATGTGCCGGGCAGGAGTACGGCATTGAGTGGCAAAACGGGAATGGTGGTGACCGCCACCGGAACCTCCTCATAACCGGCGGGATTCCGGTCGATGATGGATACTTCGGGAAGTGTACGTTGCTGTCCGGGCCAGTAGCCTGACCGTCCGGGCGGCTCATCGCATCAGGAATCTCTCTCCGTGCAGCAACCTGGGCCGCTGGCCAATCGAAGATCAGTCGCATTGGGCGGCCTGGCGATGCTTGGGGCCGTGGGTTGGTTGCGGCCGGCTGGTGCCCGGCAAGTGGGGGCCCTGCTGCGGCTGCCGGGGCCGGTGAGTGGGCTGCAGTCGCTGGACCCGGCGCTCGCGCGTGAGATTCAGACCAACTACCTGCTCGGCCAGGTCTATCGTGGGTTGGTCGCGCTCGATGCCAACCTCCTGCCAGCTCCGGAACTGGCTGCCACAATTCAGGTGGCGGACGATGGACAACGGTATCGGTTCGGGCTCCGCCCGGAAGCAACCTTCCAGGACGGCCGTCAGATCATGGCGTCCGACGTGATCGCCTCGTTGTCTCGCGCGCTCGATCCGGCCATCGCGGGCGGTGATCCGAACGCACTGGCGGCCCGCACCTACCTCGGTGATATCGTCGGGGCCGACGAGTTGCTGGCGGGGAAGTCCGCGTCGCTGGCAGGTCTCACCGAACTGGATGACGTGACCTTCGAGATCGAACTGGTTGCTCCTTCCGCCACGTTCCTCGGACGGCTGACCAACGTTTCCACGTTCATAGTCGATGTCGATCAGTCGGCATCAGATGCGAACTGGCAGCTGCATCCCAATGGCAGCGGCCCGTATCAGGTTGTCGAATGGGAAGCCGGCAGTCATCTCGACCTGCAGGCGGCCGACACCTGGTGGGCGGGAACGGCAGATATCGACGACGTCGCGGTTCGGCTCGGCGCCAACGCCATTGCGCCGGTCAACCTCTACCAGGCGGGCGAGATCGATCTCATTCCCAGCGTCGCGCGGGAAGAGGTGCCGCTGGTGCGCGATCCGGCCAGTGGGATGACGTACGGCGAGCTTGCCGAGACCACCCAATTCACCACCTGCTACATCGCGCTCGGCAACCAGGTTGCGCCGCTCGACGATCTCCACATTCGGCGAGCCCTGCAATTGGCCTTTCCTGCTGCCCGGTTCGCGGCCGGGCAGTATGGGGACATGGTCGTGCCAGCGACAGGGCTGGTGCCGCCCGGCATGCTCGGAGCGGAGTGGGACGCGCTGGTTCCAGCTGTGGATCTGGAAGCTGCCCGCGCGGAAGTTGCGCTTTCCCGATATGGGCAGCCGGCGAACGTGCCGCCAATCGAGATCTACGCGGCGGATGTCGGTCCAGCCGAGGCTTTGCGCTGGTCGGCGGCGGACATCGGCCTCGATGTGCGGGTCTTCGAGGTCATGTTTGGCGATTTCGTGCAGGGACTGGCCGAGCGACGGTTTCCGGCCTATTCGATTTACTGGGCCGCCGACTATCCGGATCCGGAAAGCATGCTGGGCATGTTGTTCCGCTCCACCAGCCCCGACAACTACACCGGCTACAACAGTGCCGAGTTTGACGAGCTTCTGACGCAGGCTGATCGGAGCGCCGGACAGGAGCGGATCGAGCTGCTCCAGCAGGCCAATCAACTCCTGGTCGATGATGCGGCTGTCCTCGCCATCTATTACCCTCTCGGCTTCACGTTGGTGCGGGAGGGGATCGCACCAGTGACCGTCAGCCCGCTCGGCCTGGCCGGATTGGAGACGCTGCGGTGGGCCGAGTGAGCATGCATCGACCAGGTCGCTGGCAGCCCCGTTTGGAGCCCGAACCGCTTACCAGGGACTCCTTGCGCCGGATTCGGCCGGATCTTCATCCACGGCTCGACGCGGCCGAAGCGGTCGAGATCCTGCAGACCCGGCCAGGAGGATCGTTCTGGATTCCGGACAGTGAGGAGTTCATCCTCGTCGAAGCCTGGCGGCACCGGGCGGAGCTGTCGTCCATTCATACGTTCGGAGCGTTTGCCAACGAGGATCTGCTGATGCGGGCCGTGCTGGATGCGGCGAAGGAGGCAGGACAGGCGGCGCTGGTGGTGGTTGATGTCAACGAGCTCCGGTCGCCATCGTTCTTCAAGCGTCACGGGTTCGAAGTGCTCGAAGAGATCGTGACCTATTCCCACAATGACCTGCGAAGCTTCGTCGAGTCCGTTGCGGCTCCGCGCATGTCCTTTGCCCGCCTGTCATCGCGCGATGCCGGTCTCCTGCAGCAGGTGCTCGAGGTTGACCACCGCTCGTTTCCCTGGTTTTGGTGGAACAGTTCGGAAGAGTTCGACCAGTATCTTCAGTATCCTGGCGTCGAGGTCTGGGTTGGTGCGCTAAACGGTGAAGTGGTTGCCTACGCAGGCATGACGCGCTATTACGGCTGGGCGCACCTTGACCGGATCGCCACGGCACCATCGATTCAGGGGCAGGGTTTCGGGCGCGAAATGCTGGCGCACATGATGCGCGAAGCCGCCCGGCATGGCGCGCGCTCGTTGGCCCTCAGCACGCAACGCAATAACCAGCAATCGCGGCATCTCTACGAACGGACCGGCTTCGAGGCGACACCGCGAGACGACTACAGTATCCATATCGCATCGTTCGACGATGCACGCGTGCTCGACGGCATCTGGCCGCGCTAGCGGATCCGGTGCGGGGCACAGATCGTTTGGGAGTAACCTGGCATGGCATCGTCGTTCGGTCGTTTGTTCACCATCACCACCTGGGGCGAGTCTCACGGGCCCGCACTGGGCGTCGTCATCGACGGTTGCCCGGCTGGTCTCCCGATCACCGTCGAAGAGATCCAGCATCAACTCGACCGCCGGCGGGTGGGCCAGTCGATCGTCACCTCCACCCGGGATGAAACAGACCGGGCGGAGATTCTCTCCGGCGTCCACGAAGGCGTCACCACCGGCACACCGATCATGCTGGTGACCTTCAACAACGACCATCGCTCGAAGAACTACGACAATCTCAAGGATGTCTTCCGGCCCGGTCACGCCGATTACACGTATTGGGCCAAGTACGGCGTGCGCGACCATCGAGGTGGAGGGCGCTCCTCGGCGCGGGAAACCTGGGGCCGGGTCGCGGCGGGAGCGATCGCTCGCAAGCTGCTCGCCACGATTGGCGTTGACATCTATGGCTACGCGGCCGAGATTGGCGGCATCACGGCGGACAGCTTCGATCGCGACCAGATCGAGCAGAACATCGTTCGCGCGCCAGATCCGGTGGCGGCGGAAAAGATGGTGGCGGCCATCAATGCCGCCCGGAAGGACCGCGATTCGCTCGGTGGGATCGTCGAAGTCCGCGCGACCGGCGTTCCGGCGGGGCTGGGCGACCCGACCTTCGACAAGCTGGATGCGCTGATCGGGATGGCGATGCTGAGCATTCCGGCCACCAAAGGCGTCGAAATCGGCGGCGGTTTCGGCCTCGCTCGCTCGCGTGGATCGATCGCCAACGACCCGTTCGTGATCGAGGACGGCGAGATTCACACCGAATCGAATAATGCCGGTGGCATGCTGGGTGGCATTTCCTCCGGCGAGGAGATCGTGGTGCGGGTGGCGCTGAAGCCGACCTCGTCGATTTCACGCGAGCAGGACACGGTGGATGTGCACGGCGAAGCCCAGAAGCTGCTCGTTGAGGGGCGTCACGATCCCTGCGTGGTGCCGCGCGCGGTGCCGATTGCCGAAGCCATGCTTTCGCTCGTCCTGGCCGACCTGATGTTGGTCAACCGCGCTGCCCGCGTTTCGTTGTAGTACCGAATCCGGGTGATGCGTCGCGGATATCTTGGGGGGAGGTGTCACAGACCCGCGCCCATTTCGTTCTGACGAACATGGTTGTGCTGGCGCGGGCCGAGACACCATACATCCTTGCGTGGCCCTTGCTACAACCTTGCATGCGGAACCGGTGCTGCAGGCCGACGTGCAGGAAACGTGCACATCGCGTGCCACGAAGGGAAGACCTTACAGCGGACATTGCTTGCTGCAGACGCCACTGGGCTGCGGCCACTTCGGGTGACCGGTAATAGGGCCGGGCGGATGGATTCGACTTCGCTCACCACAGGCTGCCGCTCGATCACTGAATGGATTGTTTCGTGACCGGTCGCGGCAGGTCCGCCCCTCCCCGATGACTCCACAATTCCCTCTTGCTGGTCGCTCTTAGGACTTTTGCGCGGACTCCTGCCGGCACAGCGTGGGCAGGACCGTGTGGCCGATCAACTTCCCGTCAAGAAATGCGTACGGCACTCCTGCCGATGACCAGACCGACAGGAATCAGGTTTTCGTGAGCGCCGGGGCTGCAACTCGGTTCGGGATGCACGGGTTGGTCAATGGTCCGGTCGTTCCATGCGACAATTCCGGCACGATGACGTGCGCCCCTGGAATGTCCCGGTGGCGGGAAAGGAGACGATGACGTGAGCCAGCAACCAGTCCTCACCCAGCAGGACGGGGTCAATGTCTACGGCAATTTCATCAATGGCGAATGGGTCGCTGCGGCCAGTGGGAAAACTGGCGAGAATCGCAACCCGGCCCGGCCAGACGAGGTGATCGGGCACTTCCCGGTCAGTGCCGCTGCCGATGTCGATGCCGCCGTCGGGGCAGCTGCCGCCGCATTCCCCGGTTGGGCGGACACTTCGGCCATCACTCGCGCCAACATCCTCTACAAGGCGTCGGAGATCCTCGCCAGCCGCATCCCGGAGGTTGGCCGTGATCTTGCTCGGGAAGAGGGCAAGACGCTCAAGGAAGCGATTGGCGAAACGACCCGGGCGGTGGCGATCCTGCGGTATTTCGCTGGCGACCTGCAGCAGCCGATTGGCGAACAGTACTCCTCGGCCAGCCCGACCACCCTGCTGTTCACGATGCGCGAACCGCTTGGTGTCTGCGGCATCATTACGCCGTGGAACTTCCCGATCGCAATTCCGGCCTGGAAGGCGATTCCGGCGATTGCCTACGGCAACACGGTGGTGATGAAACCGGCCACCTACACCCCTCTCTCCACGGTCCATCTGACGCAGGCCCTGGCCGAGGCCGGGTTGCCGGAGGGCGTGTGGAATCTGGTGATGGGCAGCGGCGGCGCGGTCGGTGACCCGCTCGTGGCTGACGAGCGGGTGGTCGCCGTCTCGTTCACGGGGTCTGACGAAGTTGGCAACGCGCTGAAGAAAGTCGCCGGCGAACATGGCGCCAAGGTGCAGCTGGAACTCGGCGGCAAGAACCCGGCCATCGTGCTGGCGGATGCCGACCTCGACCATGCCGTGCAGCAGGTGCTCAATGGCGCGATGATGAGCACCGGCCAGAAGTGCACCGCCACCAGCCGCGCCATTGTCGACCGGCGGGTGGCGCAGGAAGTCACCGAGCGGCTGGCGGCCAAGGTTGGCGCGCTGGTTGTCGGTGATCCGCTCGATGATGCGACCCAGATCGGTCCGCTCATCTCGGATGAAGCCGCCAGCCGGGTGGCGGGTGAAATCGATGGCGCGCAGGGAGCCGGTGTGAACCTGGCCGTTGGTGGCGGCCGCCCGGATCGCGATGGGCATTTCGTGACGCCGACCCTGTTCACCGATGTCGATCCCGCCTCGCGCCTTGGCCAGGTCGAACTCTTCGGCCCGGTGCTGGGCATCATTCCGGTTGATAGTGTCGAAGAGGCGATCGAAGTGGCCAACGCCGTGAAGTTCGGCCTCTCGGCGTCGCTCTTCACCCGCGATGTCGGCCGGGCGCTGGAGTTCATCCGCCGCATCCAGGCCGGCATCGTCCACGTCAATTCGGAAACGGCCGGAGCCGAGCCGCATGTGCCGTTTGGCGGCTACAAGGGGTCCAGCTCCTACTCACGCGAGCAGGGCAAGGCGGCACGGGAGTTCTACACTCAGGTCAAGACCGTCTACTTCGATCCGCCGCCGGCCTGAGGCGCGGTGAGCGTGGCGACAAACATTGGGTATCCGGGTCCATGAGGACCAACAAAGGAGAAGCATCATGGCTGGTTTGAAGAGCGTTGCGTCAACTGCCTGGGACGGCGATCTGGCGTCCGGTTCCGGCATGGTGGAGTTCAACAGCGGCGGAATCGTCAACTCGCCCGTTACCTGGGCGTCTCGCACCGAGTCTGCCAATGGCAAGACCAGTCCGGAAGAACTGGTGGCCGCGGCCCATTCGTCGTGCTACGCAATGGCGTTCTCCCACACCCTGACCGGTGCCGGGCACAAGCCGGAGCATCTGTTCGTCACCTCGACCGTGGAATTCGGGCCGAAGGATGGGGGCGGATTCGAAGTGAAGTCTTCCACACTGGACGTGCGGGGCAAGGTGCCAGGCATCGACCAGGCCACGTTCGAGGAGCTGGCGAAGCAGGGTGAGCAGGGCTGCCCGATCTCAAATGCCCTGCGCGGCAACATCGACATCACGGTCAACGCGACGCTGGAAAGCTAGTCCTGCTGTCCCAGTTTCCGTGACCTGAATGCAAGCGCCTGGACGACTCTCGACCGGGCGCTTGTGCGTTCCCGCGTGGCTTGCGATTCCAGCGCCATGTGATTGGCCAGCAACTGCACGAACCGGCTCCGGGATACCTCCAGCGGCGAAACAGCATCTGGTTCGCTGGGTTCGACGATGTCCTCAGTCCTGGCTACTGCTTCCGGCGGACCGGCGAGTGCCGCC
>CAZNQC010000012.1:0-4546 GCA_964574825.1 uncultured Sphaerobacteraceae bacterium
CTGATGTTTCCAATCTCAAGCCGCTCGGTGATCGCCTTGTGGTCCAGCCGGCCGGTCGTGAAGAGATGACGGCCAGCGGCATTGTGCTGCCGGACACGGCCAAGGAAAAGCCGCAGCGCGGCACCATCGTGGCCGCGGGCGAAGGTCGGCGCGATGACAATGGCGCTCGCATCGAACTCGACGTCAAGGTGGGCGACGAAGTGCTCTTCGCCAAGTACGCCGGCACCGAGTTCAAGCTCGACGACACCGACTACCTGATTCTGTCCGAGAAGGATGTCCTCGCGATCGTCGGCTAATCGCCGCCTCGCCAGGCTTTCACTCGTCGAGAGGAGATTCATCAGTGGCCAAGGTTCTGGAATTCAACGAAGAAGCGCGTCGTTCGCTCAAGGAGGGTGTTGACACCCTCGCGAACGCTGTCAAGACCACGCTCGGTCCGAAGGGCCGCAACGTCGCCATCGACAAGAAGTTCGGTGCCCCGACCGTCACCCACGATGGTGTGACCGTCGCCAAGGAAATCGAGCTGGAAGACCAGTTCGCCAACATGGGCGCCCAGCTGCTCAAGGAAGCCGCCACCAAGACCAACGATGCTGCTGGTGACGGCACCACCACCGCCACCGTGCTGGCCCAGGCCATCGTGCACGAAGGTCTCCGCAACATCGCCGCCGGCGCGAATGCCATGCTGCTCAAGCAGGGTATCGACAAGGCATCCGATGCGGTCGTCGCCCACGTCCTCGAGCTCGCCACCCCGGTCGAGACCCGCCAGGAAATCGCCCAGGTTGCCTCCATCTCCGCTGCCGACACCGAAGTCGGTGAGCTGATCGCCGAGGTCATGGAGAAGGTTGGCAAGGACGGCGTCATCACGATCGAGGAGTCCAAGGGCTTCGAGTTCGAGACCGAGTTCACCGAGGGCATGCAGATCGATCGCGGTTACATCTCCCCGTACTTCGTGACCAACACGGAGCGCATGGAGGCCGAGTTCGACGAACCATTCATCCTCATCACCGACAAGAAGATTTCCTCCATCCAGGACATCCTGCCGACCATCGAGCTGGCCGCCCGCTCGGGCAAGGCGCTCGTGATCCTCGCCGAGGATGTCGATGGCGAGGCCCTGGCCACGCTGGTCGTCAACAAGCTGCAGGGTCGCTTCCAGTCCCTGGCCGTCAAGGCTCCGGGCTTCGGTGACCGCCGCAAGGAAATGCTCCGCGACATCGCCGCCCTGACTGGCGCTCGCGTCATCTCCGAGGAAGTCGGCCGCAAGCTTGACTCCGTCACCCAGGAAGACCTCGGCTCCGCTCGCCGCGTCGTCGCCACCAAGGACGAGACCGTGTTCGTCGATGGTGCCGGTGACAAGTCCGAAGTCGATGGCCGCGTCG
Organism: uncultured Sphaerobacteraceae bacterium; assembly: GCA_964574825.1. Taxonomy (GTDB): domain Bacteria; phylum Chloroflexota; class Chloroflexia; order Thermomicrobiales; family UBA6265; genus JACCYX01. The sequence continues at coordinate 1,374 of CAZNQC010000012.1, forward strand.
CCCAGATTCGCGCCCAGATCGAGACCACCTCGTCCGACTTCGACCGTGAGAAGCTCCAGGAGCGTCTCGCGAAGCTCGCCGGTGGCGTGGCTGTCATCAAGGTCGGCGCCGCAACCGAGACCGAGCTGAAGGAAAAGAAGCACCGCGTTGAGGACGCCCTGAGCGCCACTCGCGCCGCCGTCGAAGAAGGCATCGTCCCGGGCGGTGGAGTCACCCTCGTGCACGCGATTGCCGCCCTCGATGGTGTCGAGGCCGAAGGTGACGTCAAGACGGGTGTGAACATCCTCCGCCGCGCGCTCGAAGAGCCGATGCGCGGGATCGTGCAGAACGCTGGTCGTGACGGTTCGGTTGTTGTCGAGCGCGTTCGCGCCCTGCAGGCCGAGAAGAACGACCAGAAGATTGGCTACAACGTGCTCACCGATGAGTACGTGAACATGGTTGAAGCTGGCATCACCGATCCGGTGAAGGTCACCCGCTCCGCCGTGGCCAACGCCTCCTCGATTGCCGGCATGATCCTCACCACCGAGGCCCTCATCGCCGACAAGCCCGAGCCGGCCATGCCTGCGATGCCGCCGGGTGGCATGGGTGGCATGGACTACTAGTCCAGCAACCTCGCCCAAACGGCACCAGAACGACGCCCCGGTGGAGCAATCCGCCGGGGCGTCGCTGTGTCTTCATTGCTCCAAAAATGGCGCCCCGAACAGCAGAACCTGATCCCGTTCCAGGCGATCAGTGCCAGACCAGATCGGAGAGTTGGTCTGGGCAACTGTCGTGACGGTGCCACAGACACCAGCGGGTGGCGACTGGGGGACATCTCACATGAGCGCTGGCGCCGGGCCAACCTGCATCTGCTCCCGTTCCGCAACGCTTTACGTGTCGGGGTCTGGCTCTCCGTTGGCCCGGCGATAGACATCCAGCAGCATCCCACTGCCGATCATTGCCAGGGACCCGCCGACGAGGGCGATCATGTAGCGTGAGAAGGTCGTGCCGTCCACCGTCAGGTCGAATGGCCAGAGCAGGGGAACGGTCCCGGTTCCCATGTCTCGCCAGAGGTGCGTCAACCCGCCAATCGCGACGCCCAGCCACAGGTTCGCCCGCTTCTGGTCGATGAATCCGACGCAGGCGACAACGATCAGGGCCAGTGCGGAGTGGGTTCCAGTTCGCGATCCGCTTACCGGCTCAAGAATGCCGTAGTGATAGAGCACGTGGCCGATGTCGGGCGCGATACTCCCGACGAGCACGCTCCAGATCGGAATCGGCAGCCGGAGCGCCTTGATCCCGACACCGATCATCAGGCCGGTCAGGAGGTGGCCGGTGGCGTCCAGTGGACCGTGCGTCGTGACGGTGTCGGTGCCGGGTTGGGCATCCCACCGGCGAATGATCACGATCAGCAGCGCACAACCGACCACCGTTGCCAGGTAGGTGGCGTAGAGGTAGAACTGCTCGAGTCGATCGATCGGTTCACCTGATTGGCGTTGTTCGCGCCAGGCATTCACAACGACGTTGACAACCGCAAGGCAGGCTGCGACCGGCGGCCCTGAGTCGTCCAGCCTGTGCGCGACGATCCTCCGGGCAACATCGCGACCGGCGAGCTGGGAGGAGTGTCGATGGGCTCTTCATCCGTCTCACCCAGCAGCCAGGCCACGTTCTGTTGCACCACGGCCGGATCCGAGACCACGAACGAGAGATCCTGCTGCATCAGTTCGTCATATTCCATGCTGACCGCGCCTGGAATCGTCTGCGTTTCAATCGACGAGGCAGTGCACTTGGTGCGGTAGTCGTTGGCCAGGTCGACGAGGTCGCCCACCCCGAAGTCGGTCCGGAAGTGGTCCGAGAGCATCGTGAACATGCTCGGCAACGTCGTTACCACATTGAGATTGGTCGCCTCATTCATCATGGCCCGGAGAACCTGCTGCTGGCGCGAAATGCGGCCGAAGTCTCCCTGGTTGTCCCCGCGGAACCGTGAGTAGAGCAGGGCTTGCTCACCGTCCAGTTCAAGGGTTCCGGCCGGGAATGTTTCTCCGCCCATCTCGAACTCGGCCGGATTCTCGACCGTGATGCCGCCCAGCGAGTCGACGACCGCTGCCAGACCGTTGAAGTCGATCAACGCGTAGTTGTCGAGTTCCAGTCCCAGATACTCTTCCACCACCAGCATTTCGTAGGGGATACCGGCCACGGCCAGGGCATGGTTGATCTTGCTGTACCCATATCCCGGCAACTGAGCCCGGCTGTCGCGTGGCACGGCCAGGATGCGGCACGATCCTGTCTCTTCTTCGATGTGGAGGACAGCCAGCGAGTCTGGGCGAACTCCTATATCGATCGATTCACCTTCGCGCGAGTCGACCCCCATCAGCAGGACGGTCAGGCCATCCGAGGCCACAACCGGCGGTGACGTTGGCACAGCGGTTGGGCCAATTGGGGTGCCGTCGGCTTCCGGTGTGGCGGAAACTGGCGACGCACCAGGCTGCAACGCCGTGGTTCCCGCGCCAGGTGTTGCGGACGACGAGGAGCTTGTCCCTCCGGTTCCACCATTGGTGGTCTCTGTCGCGGTCGACTGAGATTGGCTGGATGTTTCCGTCGGTGGGGACGTGGATCTGTCACTCGTGGAGCGTGATTCTCGCGCCTCGAGCGCGGCCAGCGCTGGCCCGGTGTCGATCACGGTTCCCTCGTCACCGCCCAGTGACGAAGCATCGACTTCTGGTGGCGGCGTGCTGAGCGAATGAACATCGTTCAGCGCAGATTGGGTTTTCCAGGCGATGACTCCCGCTACGCCGCCAAGCAGCAGGACGGCCACCAGGGGCAGGATGATGAGTGGACGCCGATACCATGGGGCTTTCTTTCGTCGTCGCCGCCGCTTGCGTTGTGATGTTCCGTTCGGCAGGGGATGAATGTCGTCCTCAGTTGCCGCCTGGACGCCGGGAGCGGCAGAGGCTGGAGCTACCCAGGCAGTTGCCCGCGCCAGGTTGGCGCCGCACATCGGGCAGAACTTGTCGCGCTCGCTGATCTCCTCCCCGCACGTAGGGCAAAGTCGGGGCGATGGCGACGACGTGGCATCGGAATCGGTCATGCAGAGTAGCCTTGAAGATGGGAAATCACAGGTCGAATGGCAGTTGGGCCATGGTCATGCTACAGGAACCTTCCGCGTCATGTCGAAAGAATGAGACATAACGAAG
>CAZNQC010000012.1:4646-36540 GCA_964574825.1 uncultured Sphaerobacteraceae bacterium
TCCTGGTAGAGTTCCGGCTCGGTCGAGAGATTGGCGTTCAGCGCTGGCATCACGGGTTCGAGGTGCGATTGCCACGACGGATAGTCGGCCGGGAAACATCGCTTCATGATGTCGACCATGATCGCCGTCGCGGTCGATGCTCCGGGCGAAGCGCCGAGCAGCCCGGCAATGCTGCCATCCCCGGCGGCAATGACTTCCGTGCCGAATTGCAGGATGCCGCGCTTCTTGGGTGTCGGGCGCATGACCTGCACGCGCTGGCCGGCATGAATCAGTTCCCAGTCAGACTCGCTGGCATCCGGATAGAACCGGCGGAGTTGATCGACCCGGTCCGAGCGTGATTGCAGCACCTGCTTGATCAGGTAGGCCGTCAGCGGCATTTCATCCTTGGCCACCGTCAACATCGTGAGCAGGTTGTCCGGCCGTACCGAGCGCAGCAGGTCGCTGTAGGAACCGTGTTTCAGGAACTTCGGTGTGAAACCCGCATAAGGACCAAAGAGAAGCCCCCGTTGGCCGTCGATCATGCGCGAGTCCAGGTGGGGCGCGGTCATCGGGGGCGCCCCGGTGGCCGGTCGTCCGTAGACCTTGGCATTGTGCTGGGCGACGATCTCCGGGTTCTTGCACCGCAGGAACTGCCCACTGACCGGGAACCCACCCACGCCCTTGATCTCTGGAATGCCTGACTTCTGGAGCAATAGCACGGCCGTGCCGCCGGCGCCCACGAAGACGAAGTCACTGGTGTGAGACCACGATTCGCCGCTGAGCCGGTTGCGCGTGGTGACCTTCCAGCCTTTCCCTGCGCGCTCCAGGTCGGTCACCTCGTGGCCGAGATGCAACGACATGCCGTCTTCGTCGAGTTTGTTGACCAATCGTTTTGTCAGGACGCCGAAATTGACATCGGTTCCGGCCACTGCGCGAGTCGCGGCGATCGGTTCGTTTCCAGTGCGGCCCGCCAGCAGGAGGGGAGCCCATTCGTTGATCACGGCTGGATCGTCGGTGAACTCGATTCCGCTGAACAGGGTCTCTTTCGACATCGCCTCATGCCGCGCGCGGAGAAATGCCACATCGGCTTCACCGCGACAGAAACCAAGATGCGGAACTGGGTTGATGAACTCGCTCGCATGTTCCACCAGGCCGTTCTCGACCAGCCAGGTGTAGAACTGGACTGAAAGCTGAAACTGCTCGTTGACGAGGTTGGCCTTGGCGACATCGATCGAGCCATTCGGCAGTTGGGGCGTGTAGTGAAGCTCGCAGAGGGCGGCATGCCCCGTGCCGGCGTTGTTCCAGCCGTTCGAGCTCTCTTCGCCCACCTTGTCCAGGCGCTCGATCATCACCATCGAGATATCTGGACGTGCCTGGCGCAGCAACATGCCGAGCGTGGCGCTCATGATGCCGCCGCCGATCAGGGTGGCGTTGAAATGAGGGACGGAGGAACTCACGCTGGTGCTCCCTGGAGGCATCGCTCGGCTGCGAGCGACCCCTGCTTGCCGCACGAACGAGGACTCTGGAGAGAATTCCTCACTGGCGACGGGCTGGTATGGTCATGCTGGTATTCTCAGGCTCACCGGCGAGGTTGTCGACCTCCCGGATTGGTATCACCGCACAAGTGGGCGGGAGTCATCTGTGCATGCTGGCCGATGATACCTGTCCCAGGCTGGGCATCTGACCCAACTCCACGGAAAAGGGCCGAATGTGAGTGAACGATACGTTCGCACCATCGCCAGAAATGAAACCATCGAGCTGGATGTGCGTAAGAGTCGCTTCATCGGGCACTGCTACCGGGTGCCCGATGAGGACTCGGCCCGGAGCATCATTGCGACTGTGCGGAAAGAGTACTGGGATGCGAATCACAACTGCACGGCGTGGCGCATCGGGTCGCGCGGTGAATCCCAGCGAACCAGTGACGATGGAGAACCAGCCGGCACCGCCGGTGTGCCAATCCTCGATGTGCTGCTGCACCGGGAGTTGACCGATGTGCTGGTGGTGGTCACGCGGTACTTTGGTGGCATCAAACTCGGTGCCGGTGGCCTGATCCGGGCCTATGGGTCGACATGCTCCGAGGTGCTCGATACGGCTGGGATCGTGGAGCGGCGTCCGCTCCATCGTCTGGTTGCCGAAGTTGAGCACGGTGGAGCCGGACGGTTCGAGAACCTGCTGCGCGCCACCAGCTATGACCTGGCCGAAGTTGACTATGTGGCCTCTGGCGTCGAGTTTGCCGTTCATCTCGCGCCGGAAGACATCCCTGCGTTTGAAGAGTGGGTGGCGGCGGCAACATCCGGCGCCGCGCCAATCACCGATCTCGGGACCTTTGAGATCGAAGTTCCCATTGACGCGGCAGACATCACAAGGAGGACCTGATGACGGACAACGAGTTAACCCGCAATGGTGTCGTCGTGCGAATCGATCCACGGCGATGTATCGCCAACGCCAAGTGCACGACCGTGGCGCCCGGCATCTATGTCTTGGATGAAGAGACTGGCGTCGCGGTGCTCGAAGGGGCCGATCATGCCTCACTGGCGCAGGTCTTTGCCGGTGCGCGGGCCTGTCCAACCCAGGCGATCGCCATCGAGCAATACGGACGGCGGGTGTTCCCCCAGATCGTGACACCAATGTTCGGGGACGATGACAGCTCCGATCCGACGGACTGAGCTCATCGTCAGGAACTGCGGTGGCAGGTTTGCCTTCGCATCCAGGGTCAGCGCTGCATTGTTGACATTGTCAGGTCAACTGCCGCGACCGCGAAACAGTCTCGCCAGACCGCGACGGCCTTGATGCTCATCGGCCTCGGCACTGTCGGGTGATACGTAGGATCCGGCGTCGGGTACGGACAGACCTGGGTGCGTTTCGGCAAGCCATGCCCGGAACGACATCGGCGCGAGATCTGTCACAAGTTGCAGGGGAACATACCCCGCCGCCCACTCAACAACCTCCTTGCCAAGCGGGATGGTCGATTCCATCCAGGCCAGACCATCGGCGACCGACGTCAGGCGACGACCGTTCGAGTGAGCGTCGGAGGAGAGGATGAACGGCAGATCGCGTTCCAGGCACTCCAAAGCCAGCAAGCGACAGAGTCGCTGGGCGTCAGGCCCGTAGAGCCCGATGAAGCTCCCGGTGGTCAGTTGCGGAATCGCACCATGCTCCACGGAGTCGAGCACAAGTCCTGGCGATTTCACTGCATCGAGATAGCGCTCCGGGTGTGCAAGTACAGGGCGATAGCCAGCTTCGCGCAGCGTGAACAGATTGTGCGCGGTGTCGGCTGGCCAATGCATGAACGGCAACTCGACCAGCACGGCGTGTGAGCCTGCCAGCGTCGACGGTTCACCGCCCAGCAGGCGCTGGGCCAGGACCCCGGTGAGAACATGCTCGTATCCGAGTCCCAGGGCAATGCCCTGCTCCCTGGCATATGGCGAAATGGCATTCATCCCTTCGATCGCCTGCAGGTGATAGCTGTCCGTCAGGGGTTCCATCAGGTGAGGCGTCGCCACCAGCCGGTCGAATCCCATTCCCCGCAGGGTCGCCAGCATGGCAATGGATTCATCCAGATCCTTCGCCCCGTCGTCGATGCCGGGCAGGACGTGGAGATGCATGTCGATCACGATTACCAACTCCTGGGTGTGTTTGCCTGGTGCGGGCGGCGGGATTCGAACCCGCACGGGGTAACCCCCAACGATGTTTAAGACCGTAGCGTCTGCCATTCCGCCACGCCCGCTCGTGCAGCCAACCCATCAGGGTTGCGACTCGAAGCATACTCGTTGCCATGCTGTCCGATGCGCAACGAAAAACCGGCGAGCCTTGGCTCCCGGTTTGCCATTGAACGTCAACTTGGAGCGGAAGACGGGATTCGAACCCGCGACCTTCTCCTTGGCAAGGAGATGCTCTACCACTGAGCCACTTCCGCGTGCCGTTGCCAGCGGAAGGGATTCTAGGCCTTTCCGCGCATCGGTGTCAAGGAAACATTGCCTTGTGTCACCGCACTGCGTCGTGGTCGAATTATTCCTTGCGCGCCGTCAGAAGAGACCCCAGCGGACTCAGAATCCCACACGACTTTGCTACGCTGAACGAGTTCACTCTCCGCCTACCGTCGAAGGAATCTCCATGAACCCACCATCATCTCTCGTTTCGGCTCAGTGGCTGAATGACCGGCTCGGGGACCCCGCGGTTCGAGTCGTGGACATCCGGGGCATCGTTCGCACCCTGGATACCGGCAACGGTCGCCAGCAGGCGAGCTACGAGCCGCTCCGTGCGGAGTACCTGGAACAGCACATTCCCGGTGCGGTCTTCGTCGATTGGACATCGGATATCGTCGATCCAGACGCACCGGTCAAGGCACAGATCGCACCGGCCGAACGATTCTCAGCCGCCATGTCCCGTCTTGGGGTAGGTGACGACACATTGGTCGTCGCGGTCGACAGCACCGGCGGTCACCTCGCGACTCGCCTGTGGTGGGCACTGCGCTACTACGGTCACGACAACGTCGCCGTGCTTGATGGCGGCATGTCCTATTGGACCGCCAACGGGTATCCGACCGAGTCTGGCGAGGTTGTCGTGGAACCTGCTGGCTTTACGGCACGTGTGCGGCCAGACCTGATCAGCGCGGTTGACGATGTGGTCAGGCTAACCGAAACCCGGGACCGCCAGTTGATCGACGCACGTGACGCCGCCACCTTCAGCGGAGAGGTCCAGCGTGCCGCTCGCGGCGGTCACATACCAACCGCGATCAATCTGCCGTCGTCTCACTTCATCGGCCCCGAAGGCACCTGGAAGGATCCGGCATCGATCCGGGAAGCTGCCGTTGCGGCCGGCGTCGATCCCGAGGCTCCGGTGACCGCCTATTGCAACGGCGGCGTGACCGCGACAGTCGTCCTCTTTGGACTGCACCTTGCCGGGCTCGACGATATCAGTAATTACGATGGTTCGTGGAATGAGTGGGGAGAGCGACTGGATCTGCCGGTCGAATCCAACCGGGACCTGTGGCAAGCATCCGGCTCATGAATGGTGAGGCCTGAGGCACAAAAATACCGGCCGATCGCATCTGCAATCGGCCGGTTTCCTACCTGGTGCCAAGGCGCGGACTCGAACCGCGGACCGCACGATTTTCAGTCGTGAGCTCTACCAACTGAGCTACCTTGGCGCACAAAAGCGGCCCTCGAATCGGTGGGCGATAGAGGGCTCGAACCTCTGACATCCACGGTGTAAACGTGGCGCTCTTCCAGCTGAGCTAATCGCCCAGAGCCGCATATCCGCCGATTGGGTGCCCAGGAGAGGATTTGAACCTCCACGCCCTTAACGGGCACTAGCCCCTCAAGCTAGCGCGTCTGCCGATTCCGCCACCTGGGCAGGTGTTTCCTGCGGCGACGCGAAGTATAGGGGTATGGCGATTCGAACGTCAAACGTCTGATGACATTCGATGGTTCTTTTCTTCAGGAAGCCTTGCACGCTGCGCCCGCTCAGGCAGCATGCGCCCTCAGCACGACCGGGACACCGGGGAGGCTTGCCAGGTCTGACTGGCATTGGTTGGACGACACTTCGACCCGGAAATGGCTGCACCCGGCCAGATTTCCCTTGGCGCATCGAGTGAGACCGTGTCAGCATTGACCCAACACTCCGCATCCCCGCACCGAAATGGAGGTTCGATGCCATCCCTGAATCCACTCTCCGCCGTCGACTCGGCACGAAACTTCATGAACATCGTCAAGGAAGTCAACCTCGATGAGGTTCGGGAGCGCGCCGAGCAACCTCCCCGCATCCTGATCGTGGCCCGCGACGCCGAACAGGCATCCTGGGCCGGTCGCATCGTGTTCGGTGCCGACAGCTCGAACCTGCTGGAATTCCGCTCGGGTGACCAGATCGCAAGCATCGAACCCTCTCGCTACGACATCGTGGTGGTCAGCGATCCCGACCACACTGGCCTCTTCGAGGAAATTCGCGCCCTGGCCACCAATGGCCGTCGCGAACACATCCACTACCTTGCCGATGACGGTGGTCCCACGGTTCGGGCTCTCCATGCCGAGATGTTGTTGACCGACCCGGAACTGGCGCCGTCGATCGGTCGCCACTTTCTTGAGCTTCGGGCGGCGGCCATCCACACCATCATCGATTCCACCTCCAAGGCCAACGCCAAGTTCGCGCTGATCTCCAACGTCCCGGCCATCGTGCCCGTCCTCGGCAGCCTGCTGGCCGCTGGGGCGGACTTCATCGTTCTCACCAAGAACCAGGTGATGATGAGCTACAAGCTGGCAGCGGTGAATGGTCGCGACCTCGACGATCAGGCCAAGTTGCTTCGGGAACTGGTTCCCGTCGTCGGTGCCGGGTTCGTCTGGCGTTCGGTTGCGCGCGAAGCCACATCATTCCTGCCACTGCTGGCGGGAACCATTCCCAAGGTCGCAATCGCCTTCGTTGGCACCTATACCGTTGGCCGCTCCGTTGACTACTACTATCGCTTTGGGACCAAGCCACCCAAGGAACAGTGGGAGTTGTTCCGGGAACAGGCCGTCCGCCTGGCCGCCAACATCCCGCTGCCTGGCCGCAACCAGGGTGAAGTGCTGGCCGAGGACGTGATCGAGGGCAGCATCGAGCAATCCGTCCTTGCCGCCGAACAGATTCTTCCGCTGGACACAGCGCCCCTGCCCGAAGAGAAGAGCACGCCTGAGTCATGATCGAGCACGTAGTTCTGGTGGGATTGAGTGGCAGCGGCAAGAGCACAGTCGCTCGCGAGGTGGCTGGCCGCCTTGGTTGGGACGTTGCCGACCTCGACGCCTTGATTGAGTCGAAGTCGGGCCGGACGATTCCGGACATCTTTCGTTCGGAAGGTGAGGCCGCTTTTCGCACCCTTGAGGGGGAAGTCTTTCGGGAGGCGCTTGGCCGGACCAACCTGGTCATCGCTACCGGGGGCGGTGCCGTGATCGATTCCGCCATCTGGGCGCCTGAGTGGCTGGGGCACGAGCGGGTCCACACCGTCTGGCTCGATGCGCCGACTCCGGTCCTCATCGACCGGCTCCTGGCTCAGGCGGCCAGTGAAGGCGATCGCGCCGCCCGGCCCCTGCTGGAAGGCGATGCCGTCGGTCGGATCGAGGCCATGCGGACGGCACGGTCGAGCGCGTATGGCCAGTCGCGAAGCATCCTCGACGTTTCGGCGCGAAGTTCGGTTGATCTCGCGGTCGATATTGCCGAACTGGTGGCGTTGGCCACCGGAACGGCCACCAGTCTCGAGCTCCAGGTCGAGGCTGCCCGGTCCAGCATCCACGTCGGACCCGGTGTGCTGGGGACTGCGGCGACCGAAATTCGACGCCAGTGGCCCGGTGTACGCCAGGTCTTTGTCATGGTCGATGCTGGTGTCCAGCCCCATGTCACCGGGTTGCTGACAGATCTGGAACGCGACCTCCGCCTGCCTGTACATGTGACGGCGATTCCCTCTGGCGAAACCAGCAAGAGCGTCGCCCAGCTTTCACTTCTCTGGGACTGGATGCTGGAAGCCGGCATCCAGCGTGGCGATGTCGTCGTGGCGCTGGGCGGAGGGGTGGTCGGTGATCTGGCCGGATTTGCCGCCGCCACGGTGCTTCGTGGGGTGGGCCTCGTTCAGATTCCCACGACCTTGTTGTCGATGGTCGACAGTAGCGTCGGTGGCAAGACCGCCATCAACCACGCCACTGGCAAGAACCTGATCGGGTCCTTCTATCAGGCCGGCCTCGTCCTGATCGATCCCACCCTCCTGCAGTCCCTCCCGCATCGCGAGTGCCGCTCCGGTTGGGCCGAGATCATCAAGCATGCCGTGATTGAGCCGTCCACCCCAGGCGGCCGGCCGCCTGTCCTGCTGGACGTGCTGGAACGCAATCAGGACAAGCTCCGATCGCTTCAGGAACCACTCCTTTCGTGGGTCATCCGCCGGAATGTCTCGCTCAAGGCCGCTGTGGTTGCCGCCGACGAGCGCGAAGCTGGGATCCGCGCCTACCTCAACTTTGGCCACACCATCGGGCATGGCATCGAGGCTGCCGGGTACACCATGCTGCACGGCGAGGCTGTCGCGGTGGGAATGTCCGCCGCGCTCGAGATCGCCCTCCAGATGGATCTGATCGATGTCGACCTTGTGACCAGGGTCCGTGACCTGATTCAGGCGTACGACCTGCCGGTGACGGCAGACGTCAATCCGGAGACGGTGCTCGAAAAAATGGCGTCGGACAAGAAAAAGGATCGTGGCCGCCAGAAGTGGGTGCTTCCTGTCCGGGAAGGCGGCGTCGAGATTCGCACCGATGTGCCGGACGATGTCATCTGGCGCGCCATCACCTCCGTGACGACGTCGACGGGCGTCAGCAGGCCTGCCTGAGGCCATTGCACCTTCGCGAATCACTTGCCCTCGACGCAGCAGAGCCGACCTCAGCCGTCGACTATGGTATTCTCGCGCTGTGGCACGCTCTCTGCGCCAGGAATACCCTCCCGAACCTGGGTCAGTCCCTGTCCAAGCCGAGCGTGTTTTCTTCGCACCAACCTTCAGCCGGAGGGGACGTTACGCGTGTCAGTTTCACCCCGGGTCGTGGTCAGCGCGTCCATCGTGTTCGACCACGTCATGACTTTCAATGGTTCATTCAAGGACCATCTCCTCCTCGACAAGGCTCACGTCCTGTCAGTGAGCTTTCTCCTCGAATCACTCCAGCAAATGCGTGGTGGCGTGGGTGGCAACATCGCCTACAGCCTGGCGCTGTTTGGCGTGCCTGTTTCCCTCGTTGGCGCCGTCGGGCAGGACTTTGGTCCCTACCATGACCTCCTTGACTCAATGGGGGTCGATCTTTCCGGGATCGTCCGGGTCGACGATGACTTCACCTCGAACGCCTTCATGAATGCAGATCTGGAACACAACCAGATCGCAGCCTTCTACCCTGGCGCGGGCGGGAAGTCCGGAGACATCGATATTCGCCCCTATGCCCGCTCGACCGAATACGGTTTGGTCGGGGCGGCCGCGCCCGATGCGATGGTCAGCCACGCCGAACAGATCGTCGAAGCTGGATCCCGACTGGTCTTCGATCCATCACAGCAGATCGTGATTCTGACCGGAGAGCAACTCCGGCGCGGCATCGAAATCGCCGAAATCGTGGTTGGCAATGACTATGAGTACGGCATGATCGAACGCAAAACGGGCCTCACGATAAACGACATTGCCGATCGGGTGCCGATGACGGTCATCACCTACGGTGGCGACGGCTCGGAAATTCGCACTGGTGGCGAACGGGTCATGATCCCGATCGCGCCGGCCGAACCGATGGTTGGTCCCACCGGTGGTGGCGACGCCTATCGCGCTGGACTCCTGGCCGGGCTCCTGCTCAACAAGGAACTCGCCGTTGCCGGGCGCATGGCCGCCCTGGCCGCCACCTATGCTTGCGAGCATCACGGCGCCCAGGAACATGCGTTCACCCCATCCGAGTTCATTGGCCGCTTCGATCGCGTGTTCCCCGACTACGCGGGCGCGGTATCTGTTGACGAACTCACTCCTGTGGCGGTTGGCTCCGCCTGAAACCATGGTTACCCGGCGACCTCGCGAGTGCGAGGCCGATCAAGAAAAACGTGGGCAGTCGCCCGACGGAAGGAACAGGCTCGTATGGCCGTTACTGCAACCAAGAACTTCGATATCAAGGACCCATCGCTGGCTGCTGCCGGCCAACGCCGGATCGACTGGGCAGCCCGCGAGATGCCGGTTCTGCGGCAGATTCGCGACACCTTCGCCGAAACCCGCCCGTTCGAGGGCATCCGCATCGTCGCCTGCGCGCACGTGACCACCGAAACCGCCAACCTTGCCCTCACGCTGCAGGCCGGTGGCGCCGATGCCGTCCTCTGTGCATCCAACCCGCTCTCGACCCAGGACGATGTCGCCGCAGCTCTGGTTGAAGCCGGTATTCCGGTCTTCGCCATCAAGGGTGAGGACGCCGAAACCTATCATCGCCACATTCACCAGGCCATCTCCCACAAGCCGCAGGTCGTGATCGACGACGGTGCCGATGTGGTCACCATCCTCCACAAGGAGTACCCGGAACTGCTGCCGGAGATTCTTGGCGGCACCGAGGAAACGACCACTGGTGTCATCCGCGAGCGGGCAATGGAAGCCGAAGGCATTCTTCAGTTCCCGATCGTGGCGGTGAACGACGCCGACACCAAGCACTTCTTCGACAATCGCTACGGCACGGGCCAGAGCACGATCGACGGCATCCTCCGCGCCACCAACATTCTCCTGGCTGGTCGCACCGTTGTCGTCGCTGGCTATGGGTGGTGCGGCAAGGGCATTGCCACCCGCATTCGTGGCATGGGATCCCAGGTCATCGTGACCGAAATCGACCCGGTGCGGGCACTCGAAGCTGCCATGGATGGTTTCATGGTCGAGACCATGGAGCAGGCCGTTCCGAAGGCCGACCTGGTGGTCACAGCCACTGGCAACATCAACGTTGTCGACAAGCACCACTTCGAAGCGATGAAGAGTGGCGCCATCCTCGCCAACTCGGGTCACTTCAACTCCGAGATCAACCTCAAGGCCCTGGAAGAGATGTCGGGCGAGGGCCGGCGAACGTTGCGGCCGTTCGTCGAAGAGTTCACGTTTGGCGACAAGAGCCTGATCGTGCTTGGCGAAGGCCGGCTGATCAATCTCGCCGCCGCCGAAGGCCACCCGGCCAGCGTGATGGACATGAGCTTTGCCAACCAGGCGCTCGGTGCGGAATACATCGTCCGCGAGGGCCGGAACCTGGAGAACAAGGTCTACCGCGTGCCAGAGGATATCGACCGCGAAATTGCAGCCCTCAAGCTGCAGGCAATGGGCATCACCATCGACACACTCTCCGCCGAGCAGGACAAGTACCTCCACAGCTGGGAAGGCTAGTCCTTGCCGCCCGTTCTTGCTGATGTCGTTTCTATGGATGACCCATGCCGACCGGACCGGCCGGGCCGTCAAGGATTCCATTGATGACCACCACGTTTGATTCCTCCCCCAAACTGCTCTTCACGTCCGAGTCCGTGACCGAAGGTCACCCGGACAAGGTCTGCGACCAGATTTCCGATGCCGTTCTCGACGCCGTGCTGGCCGAAGATCCCATGGGTCGCGTTGCCTGCGAGACGGCCGTCAAGACCGGCCTGGTCCTCGTCTTCGGTGAGATCACCACCGATGCCTACGTTGACATCGACGCCATTGCCCGCGAAGTGATTCGCGACATCGGCTACAACCACAGCGACCACGGCTTCGATGGCAGCACCTGTGGCGTCATCGTGGCCATCAAGGAGCAGAGCCCGGAGATTTCCGCGGGCGTCACGCACGCCCTGGAAAACCGGGCCGGCGCCGGGAGCGACCTGCTCGATGAAACCGGTGCTGGCGATCAGGGCATGATGATTGGCTACGCCAGCAACGAAACCGACGAGTTGCTGCCGCTGCCAATCTCACTGGCTCACAAGATCGCTCGCCGGTTGACGGAAGCCCGCAAGTCGGGCGAAATCGGCTACCTCCTGCCGGATGGCAAGAGCCAGGTCACCGTCGAATACTCGTACGGCAAGCCCGTCCGGGTGGACACGGTGGTCGTCTCCACCCAGCACCTGCCGGAAGCCAGCAATGACGACATCGAGCGCGATGTCACCGAACTGGTGGTCAAGCAGGTTGTTCCGGCCGAGCTGATCGACGACCAGACCCGGTTCCTGATCAACCCAAGCGGCCGCTTCGAAATCGGTGGCCCGCTGGCCGATGCGGGACTCACCGGTCGCAAGATCATCGTCGACACCTATGGCGGCATGGCTCGCCACGGTGGCGGCGCGTTCTCGGGCAAGGACGCCACCAAGGTCGATCGCTCCGCTGCCTACGCGGCCCGCTACGTGGCCAAGAATGTCGTCGCCGCCGGACTCGCTGACCGCTGCGAAATCCAGATCGCCTATGCCATCGGCAAGGCCCACCCGGTCTCGATCATGGTGGAGACGTTTGGCTCCGGCAAGGTCGCCGACGATGTGATCGAGCGCCTTGTTCGCGAGAACTTCGATCTGCGGCCGGCTGCCATCATTGACGCTCTCAACCTGCGGCGTCCGATCTACCGCCAGACTGCGGCGTACGGGCACTTTGGTCGCAACGATCTCGACCTGCCCTGGGAGCAGACCGACAAGGCGGCCGCCATGGCTGCCGCCGCTGGCCTCACCCAGGCGGCTGTCGCCGACTAAGGTGAATCGCTGGTAGCGATATGGCAATGACGATCGGGCCTCGCATTGTCAGCGAGGCCCGATCCGTTTGCCTATCGCGGTGTTCGGATTGCTGTGATATAACCCTTCGCAAGCCTGAGGGCCTCCCCTCAGCCGCCCAACACCATTCTCCACGTCGACGCAAACACCAGGGAAGCGAGGTAACACCAAGGGATGAAACTGGTCGTTGCCTTCATTCAGGACTATGACTGCGATCGCCTGCTCCAGGCCGTCACCTCGGCAGGACTCTCTGCCACCAAGATTTCGAGCATGGGTGGCTTCCTGCGTACACGCAACACCACCGTACTCATGGGAGTCGAGGATGAAGACCTCGCCCTCTGCCTGCGCATTCTCGAACAGGCCTGCCGCTCACGCGTGGAAGTCCAACTGGATCCATCCGTCGCGATCTATGCCGAATGGTATGCCGCTGGCGTGCACGAAGTGACCATCGGCGGGGCGGTCGTGTTCGTGCTCAAGATCGATGCCTTTTATCGTATTCCCGCAACGGTTGATGAATCAGTCACAATATCCGTAGGATCGTAATTGGCGCTTCGTGCGACTCTCCGCGCACAGGAATCCCCGGTGCTGGCCAAACCTTGGCCGGCACCGGGGATTTGGGTTACACCGAGATTGCGTACTCCGGAGCGGCAAACCGTGTCTCCTCCGTCAGCATCGGAGAGAGAATCTGCTGGGCTGCCATCACGTGGGGGCAGGACTCAAGCGCGTGGGCTTCGAACGTGTGACAGGTGCAGTGCCAGCCGTGGTCATCGAGGCTGACGTCATAGTCGTCATGAGAGCCATGGAAGGTAGCCGAGAACGTCGCGATCTTCATTCGTTCCGGCTCGGACGCATAGCGATGCGCCTTGTCGATCTTCCCGATCATTCCCGAATTCATATCCCTGGCTCCTTTGATGGCTTGGTGTGGTCAACGATGCAACGCTCGAACGCCTTCCCTCAAGGCCGTCTGGGTTGCGCACCTCCTCTCGTCCCTAACCTGGGGAACCCACCTGGACTCGCGATATCAGCAAAAAGCACCGTCGAGCGACGCTCGTACGGTGCGGCAGGTCGTATTGGAATCGCCTTGCTGTGGCTCATCGCACTCCTCCTTCAGGGTGGTGCTGCGAGTACACGTGCGGGGCATCTGATGTTAGGCGCAGTATAGCAATGCGTTCACAATGGCCGTCAACCCCTGGAGGCAGGAATGCCGGACTGAATGTGGCTAGCCGCTGCTGGAACAGTCCTGCAACCTGCCGAAAACCGGAAAGGCGCCGGCTCGCGAGTGCGAACTGGCGCCTTTCCGGCCGTCACGGTTGGTGATGAGGTTCCAGCCTACATCTCTTCGCGTTCGTCGTCATCATTGACTACCGCGTCACCCACATACTCGCTGGCGTCGGTCTCGTCGTCGTCGTCATGATCGGGCTCGGAATCAGCGTCGTCGTCCTCGATCTCCTCGTCATCGTCCTCACCGAAGATGAAGTCGCCCTCTTCGCGCTGAAAGAGCAACTCGCGCTCGCGCATGAGTTCCTGCGTCTTCCGCACCTGCTCGGGGAAGGAGATCAAGGTCAACTGCGACGGGTCCTGGTGCATTTCGCGAATGATGACGCGAAGGCTCTGACCCGAAATGCCGAGTGCGTACACCTCATAGCGATTGCCCCCCGCGATCAGGTTGGCAATGCGCTGGCCAATCGGTGCGCCGACTTCGCCGAGCCTGATACCCAGCGCGGTGTCGACGAAGACCTTGTCGTCTTCGACCACGATGACGAGCTGCTCACCCGGAGAAACCTCATACAGCCGGGTTTCCTCGGCCGGATTCACCAGCTCATCGACCCACGTCTTGCCAGTTTCCTCGATGAAGATGTTCTGGCGGGGGAGCACAGCTTCGGTCGGCTTGGTCCCCTCCAGCGAGCCCTCCGGGCGGTTGTACAGTTTTTCAAGCCGCTGCAGATTGCGCCGCGCAATCATGTTGGCCGGATCGGACTTGAGGGATTCCGTGTAGGCATCGCGAGCGGCATTGAGCTGCCGCAGTTCGATCAGGGCACGCCCCTTGCGATTCAGTGCCTCGGCATCGTGCGGAAAGCGCGCCAGCAGCGCGTCGTTCGCGGCCAGAGCCTGTTCCCACTGGCCATCAACCGCGGCGGCCACCGCATCGGCGATGAGCTGACGCTTGGAGTTTGCTTGGTTCTTCCGTGCGACCAAAGGTGAGTCCTTTCTGGTTCGGCAGCCTTCTTTGGGGTGCCGATGTGGTGATCTAGCGAGGGGCGCTGACTGGTTCGCCCATGAGGTACCAGGGTGACGTGCGCGTGACCCGAACATCGACCAACTTGCCGACCAGGTCACCGTCGGCATCGAAGTGCAGGAGCGTGTTTCCGCGTGTCCTGCCCGTCCAACGACCCTTGGCCTTGCCTTCCACCAGTACTTCGTAGGTGTTGCCAAGGCGAGGCGCGTTGAGCTCGGTGCACACCTGTTCCTGAAGCTTCTCCAGGGCCTGGTGACGACGGTGCTTTTCTTCGTGTGGAACGTCGTCTTCCCACCGGGCCGAAAGCGTGCCTGGCCGGGGGGAGTACATCGCGAGGTGAACCTTGTCACACCGCGTGCGTTCCAGCATGTCGTAGGTCTGCATGAACTGCGCTTCGGTTTCGCCGGGGAATCCGACGATGATATCCGTGGCAATGGTCACGTCTGGCATTTTTTCGCGCGTGTAGGCGATGCGTTCCATCCACATGTCGCGCGTGTAGGTCCGCCGCATCCGCCGCAGGATCTCGTTGTCACCCGCCTGCACCGGCAGGTTCATGTGCTCGCAGGTTGTCCGCAAGTTGGCCATCGTGTCGATGATCTCGTCCGACATGTATTTCGGGTGCGAGGTCAGGAACCGCAGGCGTTCGAGACCCGGAATGGCATCGACAGCCCGCAGGAGATCGGACAGCCCCGGGTTGTCGGCCAGGTCGTGTCCGTATGCATTCACCGTCTGCCCCAGCAAGGTCACTTCGCGCACACCGGAGGCCACGATCTTCTCGACCTCGGTGACGATGTCCTGCAGTGGCCGGCTGGTCTCCTTGCCTCGCCGGTAGGGCACGATGCAGTACGAACACAGGAAATTGCAGCCGTAGATGATCGGCACGTAGGCGGTGAAGCCCTTGGTTCCGGCATCGGTTTGCGGCTGGTAATAGTGCGGCAGCATCTCGAGATCGTCTTCGAGTTCGGCCAGCTCGGGAACGACCTGCTGCATCTTGTCGAAGTCGGACGGATCGAAGAACAGGTCGACGTGAGGGAACTGTTCCTTCAACTTCTCCTGCTGCTTCGTCACCATGCAGCCGGTCAGCACCAGCGGCATCTCCGGCTTCTGGCGCTTCAGCTTGGCAAGTGCATTGAGTTTTCCGGACACCCGGTCTTCGGCGGCCTGCCGCACCACGCACGAGTTCAGGACGATGATGTCGGCTTCCTGCTCGTCAGTCGTCGGCTGGTATCCAACTTCCTGCAGCATCGAGGCGACCTTTGCACTGTCCGCCTCGTTCATCTGGCACCCAATCGTCCAGATGAAGAAATGCTTTCCGTTGAGCGGAAGTCGAGGCAACTGGTGTCGCTCTTCACCGACAGGGGTGAGGGGAATGACGGGTTTGGTAACCACAGTGATGAACTCCCTGGCACCGATGTACGCACAACAACCGCGCTCAGGCTGATTCCCGGCGCGGTGCGTACCGATACCAATAGAGTATACCCCGCGCGAATGGATGCAGTCAGCGCCAGAATCGAGTCGAGTTCCCGGAATCGCGAAGGGGAGGTCATTCTCCGAATCCGGCGTAACCCGCGCCCCATTTCGCTCGTTCCAGAGGTGGGAATCATGGTAGGCTGAGGGTGTGGTTATGCCCGCAGTAAACCACCCTCAGACGAGGTTGCAGTATCGACTGCAGACGCCTGTTGAGCATCCTGTGATGAAGGATTGTGACCGTGAACACCTGGCCCCCCGCATCTTGCTCAGCTCGCCGATTGAAAGTTGCTCTGGTTACAGCCGGACTTGGGCTCTCCGTGGCCCTGGCCGGCACGGTTAACATCATGGCCGCACCTGGCGCGCCAGGCACCTTTGAGTTCGCGGCCCAGAATGTCGATTACATCTCCACCGATGCCGGGTATGCCCTGGATCTCGGGTTCCCCGTGCTCGTGCCCAGTTGGGTGCCCTCACCGTTTGGTGGCAGCCCGTCAATTGACGCTGGCGGTGGATACTACGGTCTGTACTGGATGAACGGCGGCGGTGAGCCAACCTTCCTCCACATCACGGGCCAGGTAGGCGGTGGCCTGCCTGCCGGTTCCCCCTACGACCTCAATAACGAACTCTTCATCAACGCGAGCGTCATGGGCTACGACGCGATTCATGATGTCACCCCTGCCTACGACGCAGTCTGGTGGATCATGGGCGGCGTGCTCTACAAGGTCGAGAGCCGGAATTCGGGAACGGACAGCCTGTCGCTGGCCAACTCCCTGATCACGTTCGTGCCTCCCACGTACAGTGAGCCCGAACCTGAGCCCGAGCCAACCTTGCCTCCGCCGGAGCCAACCTCAGAGCCGGTCTACGAGGAGCCGCAGGAACCGGACGTCGACGAACCGGTTGTCGATCAACCAGACACCACGACCCCGGGTGACAACGGCTCGACCGGATCCGACGATGGTGTTGGCGGCGTCGAAGAGGCGCCGGTCGACGATGGCACGGGCACCGTCGAATCCACCGGCGGGTTTGACGAGGGAGAAGACCTCCCGGCCAACGATCTCACCACGGACGGGACCGGGCAGTCGAGCGTCAGCTCCGACGGCACCGGCGGCCCCACGATCTCTGTCATCGGCGGCGATGGAACCGGCGGCACGGTCGATGTCTACGTGCCGGTCCGGCCAGCAACTGGAGTCGAACAGACACCCTGATCCACGTCATTGGCCACAGCAAACACCCCGGAGCGATCGCCTCGCTCCGGGGTGTTTGCTGTGTGCATGGCAGCACCTGGCGCTTGGCCGGGATGCAGGCTGCACGGTCTATTCCAGGGCAATATCGAACGTGAACCTCGAACCGCCCTGAGGAGACTCTTCCACCCGCAGGGTCCCACCGTGTTCGAACACCAGCTCGCTGCTGATGTAGAGACCGAGGCCCAGGCCAGGCACGGCACTCTCGGCCGCACTGCGCACGCGGAAGAAGGCCGTGAACACCGCGTCGCGGTCGAGCGACGGGATACCGGGGCCTTCGTCCGAAACCGAAATTTCGGCCATCGGACCATGTTCCCCGTCGACGCGATCGATGCCGACGATGACCTTTCCCTCGTTGGCATACTTGACGGCGTTTCCGACGAGATTGTCCAGAATCTGATGGATGCGATCGCTGTCGACATTGCCGACCAGGTGCTTCACCCGCGCATCGAGCACGACTTCGTGCTTGCGCGAGGTGGCATTCCAGGACTCGACCACCGATTCGCAAACATCGACCAGGTCGGCATCTGCCCGAATGATCTTGAGCCGTCCCGCGCGCAGTCGCGACACGTCGAGGAGGTCATCGACCAGTCGCGTCATCCGGTCCACATGTTGCTGCAGGGTATCCAGCCAGTCGACATGTTGCTCGTGCCCTCCTTCGCGTGCTAGATCCCGAGACACCACCTGCGCGAATCCCCGAATCGGGGTGAGCGGTGACCGCAGTTCGTGCGACACCACCGAGATGAACTCATCGCGCAAACGCTCCGCCTGTTTGAGGGGGGCAACATCCTGGAAGATGCCGACCACGGCGTCGATGCTGCCATCCTCGGCGCGCACCGGGGCCGCACTCGCCACGACGGGAATCATTTCGCCAGAAGGATTGCGCACCGTGAGTTCCACGCCGGTCACAATGGTGCCTTCGGCCATGGCCCGCAGCATCGGATTTGCCAGGTCACTCGCACCATCGGTCACAAACGAGAGCCTGTCTGCTCGTCGTGTCTCGGCCGATCCTTCCAGCCGCATGCCAAACATCCGTTGCGCGGCCGCATTCGAGGCCACGATGATGCCGCGCGGTGGTCGCGCCACCATCACGGCCTCCGGGATCGTCTGAATCACGGCTTGCAGCCGCCGGTAGTGATCCTGCACGCGGTCCAGCAACTCATCCTGGTCGTCGGCCACTCTGGCCGCTTCCATGAAGGCAATGGTCCGGCTGGCCAGTGACTGCAGGCGTGCTACCGCAGTGAGCGCGAATCGGTACGGAACGTAGAGACCGACCCAGGCCACACCCACCAGCCGGTCACTGGGGTCGATCAGCGGCACACCCACCGCCGACCGGATGTGTGGATTCAGTTCGAGCACATCATCGACGTGCTCTTCCACCAGCGTGTCCTGGATGATGATGGGCCGCCGCTCCAGTGCCACGCGACCGGCCAGACCCTCCCCCACGTCGATATCCTTGGGTCCATCGATCGCACCGCCGTCACCATCTTCGCCACCATAGGTCGCCGCCCGCACCAGGGTCGAGTTGCTGGAGTCCAGCAAGTACATCGCTCCGGCCGAGGCCCTGTTCATCCTGGCCATGGCTGTCAGGATCTTTGAGAGCACATCCAGATACGCTTCGCGGTCACCAGGCGGGCGTTGGGCGGCGGCAATTTCCACCGCGCTCAGGGCAGTGTTGGCCGCCCGCAGCGATGCTGCCTCCAGCCGGGCGTTCGCGCGGTCGTACTTCACACGTTCGATCAGCACGATTCCCAACGCACAGACAATCGCGGAAGTGATCATCACGGCCAGGGCAGTGGAGGTGCGGAAGGCATCGAGCCGCCCTGGCCGTCCCAGAAAGATCAGGTCGAGGCAGACGAGCGCCGTGATTGCTGCCGCCGTGCCTCCCACCCAGTCGGCCATGGAGGTGCAGAACCCTACGCAGAGGAGGAACACCAGTGGAACGACGGCCACTGCCATGCTCGAGGGGAGCGGCGAGAGCAGCAGCGACATGATCAGGATGACGAACACGGACGCCACGATCCGCCACGGTTCCATCCGGGCCGATCGCGCCGAGGTGACGTGTTCGCTGCCCACACTTGTCCAATGCTGTGCCGCTGCCACAGCGCCGCTCACCGACACGGCGGCGGCTCCCACCCATCCCCGCAGGCGGTCCCACGATTGCGGCGTCATTCGCGCCTGTGCCCACTTTTTCGGCTCTTCGAGCATGGTCCAGACCTGTGGCCAGGAGCGGTCGCACCTGGAATTGTGTACATGGCACGGTTTGACAGCATCAGATTGTGCGGAGTGCATGAGTCCGCGCAATATACGAGTGGGCTGGTCGGATTGCGGGACCGAACCCGTGTAGAATCTGACTCAGCATGCGGGAGCGGCGGGCAATTCTGCCCGTCCAGGTTCTCTCGCCCTGCCTATTGTGCCCCATTCCAGGAGTAACTCACCCGTGACCGCAGTTGATGCCGGCGCCGTTGACACCGCCCTCAGCGACGAGCCGATAAGCGATATCACCATCGTGGGGGCCGGACCCACCGGTCTTTTTGCCGCCTTCTACGCCGGTCTGCGCGGCGTCAGCGTTCAGATCATCGATTCCCTTGAGGAAGTCGGTGGTCAGTGCAGCGCGATGTACCCCGAGAAGTACATCTATGATGTCATTGGCTATCCTCGCGTGCTGGCCAAGGACTTCGTTGCCGCCTGCTACGAGCAGGCACTGCGCTCGAACCCCACCATTCATCTGCGTGAGCAGGTGCAGTCGGTCGAGCCGCTTGCGGACGGAACCTTCATCCTCCACACGTCGAAGGCGAAGCGCCGCAGCCGTTCGGTCATCATCGCGGCCGGCGTTGGCGCCTTTGAGCCGACGCGCCTGACCGCGTCCGGCGTCGAGGAACTCGAGGGCAGGGGCATTCACTATTTCGCCAAGCACATCGAGGACTTCCGCGACCGGCATGTCGCCATCGTTGGCGGCGGCGACTCGGCCGTCGACTGGGCGGTTACGCTCGAACCGATCGCCAAGACGGTCAACCTGATTCACCGGTCCAAGTTCCGCGCCCACGAATCCACCGTGGCCGAGCTCGAAGCCTCCACCGTGACGCTCCACTACCCGGGCTACGAGGTCACCGAGGTCCGCGCTGGCGACGATGGCCGAATTTCGGGCCTCACCTTCCGCCATCTGGAGGGGCACACCCACGACCTTGAAGTCGACGAACTGATCTGCGCCATTGGCTTCAAGGCCGATCCCGGACCGATCAAGACCTGGAACCTCGAGTTGCAGCGCAACCAGGTGCTGGTGGATCAGAAGACGCTTCAGACCAACATTCCTGGCATCTACGCCGCGGGCGACATCGCCGCCTATCCCGACAAGTTCAAGCTGATCGCGACCGGTGCCGGCGAGGCTGTCTCGGCCGTCAACCACGCCGTGCAGTACATCGATCCATCCGCGCGCCTCGACGCGGGGCACTCGACCACGATCATGGAGAAGCGCGAAAAGGCGGCCGTCGCCTGACATCCGCCAACTGACGAACGAAAGCGGCGCGGAGCGACTCATCGCCCTGCGCCGCTTTTGACATTGACACGCTGTTCCGAAGACTATCGATCCGGATTCGATCCGATGCCGATCCGATCCCGCGCCCGCGCCAGCGTCACATTCGCATACTCCCGGGCGGCCTCGGCACCCGCCTGCAGGATGCCGTCGATGATCTCGGGCTGGGCTTCGAGTTCGGCGATCCGAATCTGGATCGGCTCGATCGCGGCCACCACGACCTCGGCCAGCTCCGACTTGAACGCGCCATACCCCTTGCCGACGAATGCGTCCTGCACGTCCGCCGGTGTCATCCCCGTGAGCGTCGCGTACATGGAAATCAGGTTGGTCAGCGCCGGCTTTTCGGCATCGACCACAATCTCCGATCCCGAGTCGGTCACCGCGCGCCGGATCTTCTTGCGAATCGCATCTGGCGTGTCCGACAGCGCGATGTAGCTGTTCGGATTCGGGTTGCTTTTGCTCATCTTCTTCGAGGGATCGTCCAGCGACATGATCCTCGCCCCCTCGGCCTTGATGTCCGGCTTGGGGATGACGAACGTGTCGCCATAGCGGGCATTGAAGCGCTGGGCAACATCCCGGGTCAGTTCCAGGTGCTGCTTCTGATCCTCCCCAACCGGAACGTACTCGGCGTCGTAGAGCAGGATGTCGGCCGCCATCAGCACCGGGTAGTTGAACAGGGCCGCGCTCACCGATTCGTCGGTTCCACCCCCCTTGTCCTTGAACTGCGTCATCCGCCGCAGCTCGCCGAACTGCGTGACGGACTGCAGAATCCAGCACAACTCGCTGTGCGCCGCCACGTCCGACTGCACGAACAGGGTCGATCGCTCCGGATCAATTCCGGAGGCAACCAGCACGTTCGCCAGGTTCCGGATGTTTTGCCGCATCCCCTCGCGTGTCGTCGCCAGCGAAAGGGAATGCAGGTCCACGATGCAGAAGTAGTTCGTGTAGTCGTCCTGCTGGTTGACCCAGTTCCGGATCGCCCCCAGGTAGTTCCCCAGGTGAAAATTGCCCGACGGCTGAATGCCCGACAGCACATGTGGCTTGCGGACCACCGCCTGTGCGGTCGACGTTTCTACTGCAGATTGATCAATTGCCATACGACCTCGTCCAATAATCTGGCTGGGATGGGCGCGACTGCGCTCCACACTGTGAGAAAGTATACAAACGGTCGCCGATCCCGCCTCTGGTTAACACGGTGCAGGACCAGGTTTCCGCGGTATCGGCGTCAAGGCCGGTGGCCCCGTTGCATCATCCGGAGTGAAATGTCGTGTGGCAGGCTGTCATCTCGCAACGCAGGCACTCCGAGCGCTATCGCCAGATTGTCCGCACCCTGGTCCGGCATGGGTGGGGCGGCGCCATTGGACCGGTCGGCGTCAGGCGCCGCGTGCGCCAGGCCATTCCCGGCATCTCTCCCCAGCGCGAGTCGGGCGAGGACCAGGCTCCTGGGACGCGTCCCGTTCACCTGCGCCTCGCGCTCGAGGAACTCGGCCCCACGTTCATCAAGCTTGGTCAGATTCTGTCGATGCGGTCCGATCTCTTGCCGCCGGCCTACATCGCCGAACTCGAGCGTCTGCAGGACAACGTCCCCGCTGATCCATTTCCGGCAATCCGCGACCTCATCGAACAGGAACTCGGCCAGCCCATCGACCAGGTCTTCGTCTGGATCGACGAACAACCGCTCGCGTCCGCCTCGATCGGGCAGGTTCACGCCGCCCGGCTCGGCAATGGCGACGAGGTCGTGATCAAGGTCCAGCATCCCGGCGTCGAGGCTCGCATTCACGAGGATCTCGAGATCCTCGAGGACCTGGCCGCCATCGCCGCGAGCCGCTCCAGCATGCTACGCCAGGCGGACATCGTCGGACTGGTCAAGGAGTTTGGCTGGACCTTGCGGTCGGAACTCGACTACCGGCGAGAAGCCGCCAACGCCGAGCGCTTTCTGGCAACCGTCAACGAACCCGGTGCCGTCCGCATCCCCCGCATCGAAGGTGACCTGACCACCCGCCGCGTGCTGACCATGGAACGGATCGAGGGCGTCCGCATCGATCACTATCGGCCCGGGCCGGATGAGGTGTCCCGGCAATTGCTGGCGGCGCGGCTGGTGCGCTCGACGGCCAACCAGATCCTGCGTAGCGGCATGTTCCACGCCGACCCTCACCCTGGCAACTTCCTCGTGGACGCCAACGGGCAATTGGTCATCCTCGACTTTGGCATGGTTGGCACCATCGATGATCGGGTCCGGGAGCGGCTGATGCTGCTGGCCATCGCGGTCGCTGGCCGCGATTCATCCCGCATCGTCGACGAGGTGTCTCTGTTGGGAGCTTTGCCGCCCGGCTGGGACCGGCATGTCATGGAACGCGATGTCAGCCATCTCGTCTCGCAGTATGTCGGTGCATCCCTGCGCGACTTGCCGATTTCGATGGTCATTGGCGATGCGACGAGCCTGGTGCGTCGCCACGGCGTGCGTCTTCCATCCGAACTCGGACTCCTGGCCAAGACTGCCACCATGCTGGAAGCACTCAGCCGTCAGCTCGACCCGGACATTGATGTCATCGCCGTCGTGGAACCCGTGATTCAGGGCGCCACGCGCGAACTGTATTCACCGGCTTTCTGGGTCAAACGCTTCAAGCTCCAACCGCTGGACAGCCTGATGCTCGCCGCCTCGATGCCGACGCAACTTCAACGGTTGCTGGCTCGCATCGACCGCAATGACCTGACGTTTCACATTCACTACGATGAATTGCCGGAAACCATGCGCGGGCTGAACGGCATGGTCAATCGCCTGGCGTTTTCGATCATGACCGCTGCCGCCTGGCTGGGGACGATCTTTCTCTTCCTGGCGGTCGATCCCGACCTGACCCGACTGCCCGGCGCGCTGTTCCTGCTGGCCTTCGCCGCTCTGATCGCCATGGTGGCGTACGGCGTTTTCGATATCTGGCGCAGCAATCGCTGAGACGCGCCTATACGTTGGCTGTCGCCAGTTCCTGCGTCACGGCTGGCTCATCCTCGTCATCGCAGGCTGGCAACCAGGTGGTCCCATAGGCGCGCATGCTGTCAATAACGGGGAGCAGGGCAAAGCCCTTCTCGGTGAGGGTGTACTCGACGCGGGGCGGAACCTCGGCGAAGCACGTACGGATCACGACGCGCGCTTCCTCAAGCTTCTTGAGTCGCTCCGAAAGCGTCTTGGGACTGATTCCGCGCAGCGAACGCTCCAGTTCGGAGAACCGCTTCTCGCCCTTGACCAGGTCGCGAATGATGAGCGGTGTCCACTTGTTGCCAATCAGTTCTGCCGTGCGTGCCACCGGACAACCAAGGTCCATGGTGTCGTTGCGAGTCATACCTGCCATCCGTTCATTCACAGGAGCCGAGTGTCTCCATGCTTCACATAGTATAGCATCGGTTCGCCGCTGCCTAGCGTTGAACGAATTCGCCATGACCGTTCAGAGGCGTGGTCCGAGCCTGGTAAGTCACCTGGCAACGTCTGTGTTGGACCTTCCCTTTTGAGCCTGGCGGTCCGTGCCTGCGTCCATGCCTGGGCAGGTGGCCTTGCATCCTCCATCTGGCTCGGATGTGTCGACCCATCCCCCGAATCTGAACAGGTACCCCCGGGCCAGGTGCAAGTTCACCGTATACTTCCTTCGATTTCACCCAAAGCTTGTTCCCATGTTTGGAAGTCCTCGTTCCTGTGAATGATCGCCTGACTGTGATGAAGAGCATGCTGAGGCCGGCAACGATCTGGCAGTGGACGATGCGTCTGCTCTGGTACGTCATCGGGGCGACCACGGTCTTCCTGCTCGTGGCAACGGTTGCGCCTCGCTTCCTGCACGTTGAGGAACCCTGGTTGTTCTTTCTGCTTGGTGGGTTGGTTGGACTTCCGGTTGCGGCGATGTCCCCGCTGATGGGCCTCTTCTCGACCCCGGCGCCATTCCGCACGTCGATCCTCCTGCTCGGCATGGTGGTGGTCACGGTCATCGTCTCCGTCCTCGTCAGCCTGGCCCTGCCGGGCATTGACCTGGGAGCGGTCGGTATCGTGCTGGCCGCGCTGGGAGTGTCTGCCGTCAGCTACGTCGTCTATCTGATCCAGGACGCTCCGGAGCCGCCCTCCCATGAGTCATGAGCGCGAAGCATTCCAGGTGCCACTCACCATCGGTGTGATCTCCGATACCCATATCTATCCCCACGGTTCGCGCCAGTTGCCTCCACCCGTATTGGCCCTCTTCCGCCGCGCGAACGTGGATCTCATCCTTCATCTCGGCGACGTCAATCACCGCGGAGTGCTGACCGACCTCGAACGCATCGCTCCCGTGCTGGCCGTGCAGGGCAACAACGATGACGCCGATCTGGCCGGACTGCTTCCGCTGGCACACACGTTTCAGGTCGGTCCATTTACCATTGGCATGGTTCACGGCCACGGTGGCCGCTCTGCCCGTGAGGTGGTGGCTTCGACGTTTGCCGGTCAGGTCGACCTGGCCTGCTACGGTCATAGCCACATCCCCAAACTGGAAGAAGAGGGAGGGACGCTCCTGCTGAATCCAGGCTCCGCCACCGACCGCCGCTGGCATCCACACTTTGGCATTGCCGTGGTTCGCATTCAGGAGTCGGGCATCGATCCCCAACTCATCCTCTACTCCGATCCACGACATCTCGATCACATCGAATTCGATTGGGCAGCAAACGACGACAGGAGTTCCGGGACATGACGATTCCACGCACACAAGTCACCGATCCACGCCTGACCCACGGGCGATGGCTCCGCATTCCCGGACCAACCGTGGTGCACCCGCACGCCGTGGCGGCGCAAACCGCCGACATGATTCCGCATCGTGGTCCGCAGATGTACACCTTCATGGACGAACTGCGAGCCAAGCTGCGCCAGGCACATTTCACGGATCAGAATGTCCTCGTCTGGGCCGGCAGCGGCTCGGCGGGGTGGGAGGCCGGCATCGTCAACCTGTTGTCACCGGGTGACACCGTGGTCGCAACGGTTTGTGGGGCGTTCGGCGATCGGTTTGCGTCGATAGGCGAGAAGTTCGGTCTCGATGTGCATCGCGTCGAGGTCGACTGGGGGCGTGGCATCTCGCCTGAGCAGTTCGGCGAAGCGCTCGACCAGGCAGGCGACGTCAAGGCGGTGTTCATCACCCACAACGAGACGTCGACCGGGGTCACCCTTCCGTTGCAGGAGTTGGCCCGTCTGGCTCGCGACAAGGGCGCATTGGTGCTGGTCGATGCCGTCAGCTCGGCAGGTGCCATCGAGCTCCGGGTCGATGAGTGGGATCTCGATTGGGTCTTCTCTGGCGTGCAGAAGGCCTGGATGTGCCCTCCTGGCCTGATGGTGGCGGCAGTCAGCGAGCGAGCCATGGCTGCCAGCAAGTCCGCATCGTTCAATCGGTTCTACTTCGACCTTGCTCCGATGGCGAAGGCTGCCGCAGAAGGGTCCACTGCAACCACGCCAGCCGTTTCGCTGCTCTACGCCCTCGACGCGGCCGTCGATGCGATGCTTGCCGAAGGGATCGAGGCGGTCTGGAATCGCCACCTCGACCTGGCGGAGTTTGTCCGCACCGGCCTGGGCGAACTCGGCATTGGCGTGCTTGCCGAGCCCGGCTACGAATCCGCGTCGATCACGGCGATGTTCACCCCGCAGCCCTGGACCGCAAACGAGTTCCAGGCCAACCTCCAGGCCGACAGCCAGATTGTGCTCGCTACCGGCCAGGGCTCGCTCGCCGAATCGGTCAATCGCATTGGTCACATGGGGTGGGTCGCCCGCCCCGAACTCGAAGCCACCCTTGAGGCCATCGGCACCCTCGCCGCCACGTCCCAACCCACCTCAGTCTCACGATAGGGAAGCTTCACCAACACCCGTCCCCTGCTGAGCCTGTGTTTCCAAACCATGGGCTCAGCTCGGACGGCCCCCAAATGCGCTCCGCCAGACCCACCAACTTCCGCCTGCAGCCCACGGACCAACCACCACCCGCTGTTTTCCACTTTCTGGTTCCTGCGTACGCACCAGCATGTCCCCGATACGAGATACCCGCCCCAAACCGGCGACCTCAAACAATTGCCTCAATCGGGGCAAACCCGTATACTTGACGAAATCTCCACCATGCGCTGGGCAACAAAGCCCGGGTTTCATGGGTTGGAGATTGCTGCGTGTCGATTTTCTAAGGTAGGTCTATGGACGGTACGGACGTTCGTGAGCAAGGAACCGGGGCAAGCACTGCCGCCGAACAGAACGCTGTTGCGGAGCAGGAACTCGCCGATGGGCTCTCGCTCATGGAGCAATTCCTCAGCGATCCAAGTCATGACTACAAAACCCTGAAATATGGGGATGTCATGGAAGGGATCATCATGCACATCGACCGGGACGAGCTGCTCGTGGACATTGGGTCCAAGGCGGAAGGCATCGTACCGGCCAAGGAGTATTCCAGTCTTTCTGCTGAGGAGAAGGACAAGCTGGCTATTGGGGACAATATTCTCGTCTTCGTGGTGCAGCCCGAAAACGCGGAGGGTCACCCGGTCGTCAGCATCGATCGCGCTCGCCAGGAAAAAAGCTGGCGCAAGCTGCAGGAGATCCACGAGGCCAACGAAGTCATCGAGGCCGAGGTCACCAATTACAACAAGGGTGGTCTCCTGGTCAATCTCGACGGCGTTCGCGGGTTCGTGCCTGCCTCGCAGGTAAGCGAGATCCGCGGTGGCGACGAGTCCAGCAAGCAGGCCGACATGGCCCGCCTGATTGGCACCACGCTCCCGCTCAAGGTCATTGAAATCAACCGGCATCGCAACCGCCTGATCCTGTCCGAGCGCCAGGCCATTCAGGAACGTCGCGATGTGATGAAGGAAAAACTCATCGAAGAGCTGCAGGAAGGCGAGATCCGCAAGGGCCGCGTTTCCTCCATCTGCGACTTCGGTGCCTTCGTGGACATTGGAGGGGCCGACGGACTCGTCCACCTCTCCGAGCTCTCCTGGAGCCGTGTCCGCCATCCGAGCGAACTCCTCAAGATCGGCGAAGAGGTCGATGTCTACGTCCTTGGCATCAATGCCCAGGAAAAGAAGATCGCCCTCTCCATCAAGCGCACCCAGGCCGAGCCCTGGAGCCGCGTCGCCGCATCCTACGAAGTCGGCAAGCTTGTTCGCGGTGTGGTCACCCAGCTGGCCAACTTCGGTGCGTTCGCTCGCATCGAGGATGGGATCGAGGGCCTGATCCACGTCTCCGAACTGGCCGACGAGCGGATCCAGCATCCGAAGCAGGTCGTGTCGGAAGGTCAGGAGCTCCTGCTCCGCATCATCCGCATCGATCCGCAGCGTCGCCGCATGGGCCTCAGCCTGCGCCGCGCGCTTGATACGCCGGACGATGAGCTGCTGAGCGTGTTCGGTGAAGGCATCCTCGAAGAGCGCGATGCCCTTGTCACCAAGATCAAGGACGCCCTGGAAGCCGAAGGCCTCACCGGCCAGTTCGCCGAGCGCGAACCGGAAGACGGTGAAGGTGACTCCAGTGGGGGCGCCACATCGTCCGCCACTGATGCCGAAGTCCGGGTGGTCGACCAGGTTGCCGCCTTCGAAGAGCGCCAGCAGCGTGCCGAAGAGGCCGCCGCCCAGCGACGAGATGCCCGCTCCGCCCGTTCTCGCGGCCAGGAGCAGCAGCAGTCCGGTTCCTCCAGCTTCGCCGACGAAGACATGTCCGCCATGGCCATGGCCTTCGCGCTGGCTGGTGCCGCCCTCGAAGAAGGTGCCCAGGCTGCCGAGGCGGAAGCTGAAGCTGAAGTCGTTGAAGCCGAAGTCGAAGCGGTCATCGAAGAGGTTGCAGCTGTTGAAGCTGTCGCCGCCGTCGAGGAAGCCGTCGCTGAGGTTGAGGCAGAAGCTGTCGTCGAGGAAGCTATCGCTGAAGCCGAGGTAGAGGCCGCCGTTGAGGAAGCCGTCGCCGAGGTCGAGGAAGAGGCCGCTGCTGCTGACGAAGCTGAGGCTGTCGTCGAAGAAGTGGTCGCCGAAGCTGAAGAAGCCGCTGAGGAAACCTCGGAGGAATAGGCGTCGGGTACAACCCAATGTGACCTCAATCAACACGGGCAGGTGCAGAAATGTACCTGCCCGTGTTGCCTGCATTCACTGGGATCAGGCATAGTAGCTATGGGCAGTGGTCCCTCTCGGGTGATCGCTGCAGAATTGGTAACAGAACCCAAACCAGTTTCTGATGGGTTCGGTGCCAGTGGCACCAGGTCCGTGACCGGTCGACGCAAGCATGCGAACCTGGTCAGTGAATAGTTGGGGGAGCCCCGGATGGCCGAGAAGTTCGACAAGTTTACCGATCGAGCTCGCCGAGTCCTCACGCTCGCCCAGGAAGAGGCCCAGCGGTTCAACCATAACTACATTGGCACTGAACACTTGCTGCTGGGTCTGGTGCGCGAAGGCGAAGGCGTGGCTGCCAAGGTGCTGGGCAACATGGGTGTCCAGTTGCCGCGAGTCCGTTCCGCGGTGGAGTTCATCATCGGCCGTGGCGACTCGATGGTGATGGGCGAAATTGGGCTCACACCACGTGCCAAAAAGGTGATCGAGCTGTCCGTGGACGAAGCACGTCGCCTCAATCATCACTACATAGGAACCGAGCACCTGCTCCTCGGCCTCGTCCGCGAGGGTGAAGGTATCGCCGCCGGTGTCCTCGAAAGCCTTGGCGTCAACCTGGAGAAGGTCCGCGCCCAGGTCATGCAGGTTGTCTCCCAGAGTGCGACCGCCCAGCAGTCATCGAAGTCCCAAACCAAGACACCCTACATGGATGCCCTCGGCTTCGATCTGACCGAAGCAGCCCGCACGCAGAAGCTCGGGCCGCTTGTTGGCCGCTCACTCGAAATTGATCGGGTGATGCAGATCCTCTCCCGGCGTACCAAGAACAACCCGGCCTTGATCGGCGAGCCTGGTGTTGGCAAGACCGCCATCGTCGAAGGGCTTGCCCAGCGCATCGTCAACGGCGATGTGCCCGAGCAGTTGCAGAACAAGCGCCTGATCGCCCTTGATATCGGCGCCCTGGTCGCCGGAACCAAGTATCGCGGCGAGTTCGAGGAGCGCCTCAAGAAGATCGTCAACGAAGTCAAGGAAACCAGGAGCATCCTCTTCATCGACGAACTCCACACGCTCGTGGGAGCCGGTGCTGCGGAGGGAGCGGTCGACGCTGCCAACATCCTCAAGCCAGCCCTCTCTCGCGGTGAACTGCAAACCATCGGCGCCACCACGCTCGACGAATACCGCAAGTACATCGAGCGCGATGCAGCCCTGGAGCGACGCTTCCAGCCGGTGCAGGTCGAAGAGCCGTCGATCGAGGAAACCATTTCGATCCTCGAGGGTGTGCGTGAACTCTACGAAGAGCATCACCACCTGAAGATCAGTGACGAGGCACTCAAGGCTGCCGCGAATCTCGCCGCCCGCTACGTCACCGATCGGTTCATGCCGGACAAGGCCATCGACCTGATTGACGAAGCGTCCTCGCGCGTTCGCATGCAGCGCTCGGTCGCTCCTCCCAGCCTGAAGGAAGCCATGGTCGGCCTGCAGTCGATCCAGCGCGAGCTGGAAGCTGCCGTCAACGGCCGTGACTACGAACTCGCTGCCGAGCTACGCGACCGCGAACGCAAGTTGCGCGACCGCATCGAGTCCCAGGAACAGGACCTCAAGGATTCGCAGACGTCCGAGCAAGGCTACGTCACCGAAGAGGACATCGCCGAAGTCGTCTCGATGTGGACCGGTATTCCCTTGGTCCGGATCGCGGGTGAGGAAAGCGAACGTCTCCTCCACATGGAGGACGCTCTGCACGAGCGCATCGTCGGGCAGGACGAAGCCATCTCGACCATTGCCAAGGCCGTACGTCGCGCTCGGGCCGGGATCAAGGATCCTCGGCGCCCGATCGGGTCGTTCATCTTCATGGGCCCGACCGGCATTGGGAAGAGCCTGCTGGCCAAGGCCCTCGCCGAGTTCATGTTCGGCTCCGAGGATCACCTGATCAAGATCGACATGTCGGAATTCATGGAGCGCCACGCCGTCGCGCGATTGGTTGGTGCACCTCCGGGGTATGTCGGCTATGAAGAGGGTGGCCAGTTGACCGAGGCCGTGCGCCGCAAGTCCTACTCGGTGATCCTCCTCGACGAGATCGAGAAGGCTCACCCCGAAGCCTTCAACATGCTTCTCCAGATCATGGAGGATGGCTCCCTGGCAGATGCCAAGGGCCGTAAGGTTGACTTCCGCAACACGATCATCATCATGACCTCGAACGTCGGCGCCGACGAAATCTCCAAGAACATCACCATGGGCTTCGTTTCCCAGGAAGACGAAGACAAGATGAAGAGCCGTGAATATAACCAGATGAAGGACAAGGTTATGAGCCGGCTCAAGCAGACATTCCGGCCGGAGTTCCTGAACCGGATCGATGCGACGATCGTCTTCCATTCGCTCACGGCCGAGCAGATTCGAGAGATCGTCGACCTCGAACTCACCCGCGTGCGGGCCCAGCTTGCCGAGCAGGACATCACGCTGGTGATCGACACCGATGCCAAGGACCTGCTGGGCAAGCGCGGCTACGATCACACGTATGGGGCCCGGCCACTTCGCCGGATCATCCAGAATCTGATCGAAGATCCCCTCGCCGAAGGCTTGCTCAACGGCCGGTTCCTTGCGGGGCACACCGTCACGGTCACGGTCGAGGACGACATGCTCAAGATCGAGGAAGAAGCGCGCGAACTGGCAGCGGTCTAGTTCACTGTCAGCCTGAAGTTCGCCGAAGTGGGGGAGCGTGGATCGTCAGATCCACGCTCCCGTCGTTATCGGATGCTGAGCATGACGCACAATTCTGGCCTCTCAGAAGGGCGTCCGTCGAAGGTCGTTGCCCTGAGCAGCCTGCCTGATTTGAACGGTCACACGAGTTGAACCCGTCACGTTGACTGGACCGTATACGATGACGTGACCTACCCAAAAGGGTTCGTCATCCTGAACGAAGTGAAGGATCCATGCGCTTTGTCCGACAGGCCGATCTGGGGGCCTCATTCGGCAAGACCATCGCCGGACCGAATGATCCTTGGGTAGGGGGCGACTCCATGTCGCCCCGGTGCTCAACGGACAACTTTGTCCGACAGGCCGATCTGAGGGCCTCATTCGGCAAGACTATCGCCGGACCGAATGATCCTTGGGTAGTAGGGGACGACTCCATCTCGCCCCGATGCTCAACGAACAACCGTGCGAGGCGTTCACGGCGCCGTACAAAACGGGGGCGGT
>CAZNQC010000013.1:0-16417 GCA_964574825.1 uncultured Sphaerobacteraceae bacterium
TTGCGTGTCGGAGATGTTAACAATTCGGCAATCATCTGCTACCGTAGTGCAGGTTCAGCCAACAACTTGACTGCGGCCTGGGGTCCTTGAGGCGGTTCGTTCCTCGTTCATCCAGGGGCCAGCATGGTGTCCGACGTCACGGGTCCCGAATCGATCGTTCGCTGGTTGGACGGAACACCCGGCTCGGTCGCCGACCTTGGCGGCAAGGGCGCGGGTCTCAACCGGCTGCGAGCACTCGGTGCATCGGTGCCGCGGGCGGCTGCGATTCCCACTCCTGTCTACCGCGCCTTTGCCCACGCCAATCACCTTCCCCTGACGCTCGGCGACGTCGGAGCGGCCGATCTCGCCGCCATGCGGGAAACCATCCTCCACGCCCCGCTTCCGGAGCGGTTTGAGGCGGAGCTGCGGCAGGCCCGACATGCCTTTGCGGCGCAACCCGGCCGTTTGCACGCCGGGGTGGCCGTCCGATCGTCAGCCACCAGTGAGGACTCTGCTGGCTGTGCGTTCGCCGGCCTGCACGACACGATCCTTAATGTCGATCCCGCCATCGGGCTGGAGTTGGCCATTCGTCAGTGCTGGGCCTCGCTGTGGTCGGACCGCGCAATTGCCTACCGGCGAGAACAGGGGCTCCACCACGCCCCGCTGGAAATGGCGGTGGTGATTCAGCAGATGGTGTTCAGCGATGTGTCATTCGTCGGGTTCGCCGCCGATCCGATTTCGGGAGACCGCGACACCGTTCTGATCACCGCTACCTGGGGACTCTGTGAGGCCGTTGTAGCCGGGCTCGTGGTGCCCGACGAGATCCGGGTGGATCGCCAGGGTCAGGTTGTCGACTACCAGATCGGCGCCAAGCACCAAATGGTGATTTCGGCGGACGAAGGCGTGCATTGTGTGCCGGTGCCCCGGGTGCTGCAGGCGCAACCGGTGATCACCCCGGAAACCGCGCGTGACATCGCCACGACGATTCGCACGCTTTCCGCTGGCCTGGGGTACCTCGCCGACGTGGAGGGTGGCATCGAAAACGGAATCCTTCAGGTATTCCAGGCCAGGCCCATCACCACACTTCCGGCAACAAACTTCCATCACGGACCGGCAATTCATCAGGAGACGCATCGTCATGTCGAATCCAGACGTCATCCCACACGCTGACCAAGGGCAAGCCCACGAAGCATGGAACGATGGGCTTGCCCCGGGTTCGTCATACATGCTCGATGTGATGCACTTTCCCTATCCGCTCGCTCCGCTGACGCTGGACGTATTCACCACCGCCTGGTCGGAAGGCGCGACGTCTGGCCTCCACGAACTTGGCCTGCCCATGCGCCGGTGGCATGTCATCGGTCGCAACTACTACCGGTTCGACTGGCAGGAGCTGGAGGAGTTCGCCGATGAGGACGCCATTGAGGCAACCATGCGTCGGGAAATGGGAGACATGCTGGGGCGCTGGCGCAACGACCACCTGCCGGCCCTGCAGGCAGACCTGAACCGGCTGGCGACGCTCACCAGCCAGGTCGCGACCGCGGACGACCTGCCAGTCATGATCGATGAGGCCCTCGCGGCGTATCAGGATCTGTGGCGGATTCATTTTCTGATCGTTCCCCCGATGGGTACGGCGATGCAGATCTTCGATGAGTTCTACGTCGAGGTGTTTGGCGGTGCCCCGGAAGATGGTCATCCATTGCTGGCGGGCCAGCTCAACGAAAGCGTCAAGGCATCCCTCGGGCTCTCCGATCTTGCCAACCGGGCTCGGGACCTTGGCGTTGACGGCACGATCCTCGATCGCGACGGGGAAGAAGCCCTCCCGGAGCTGGCCACCACCGCTGCGGGACGCGCATTCCTTGCTGACCTCTATGACTACCTTGCGCTCTATGGCTTGCGGCAGGACTTGTTCGATCTCGCCACCCCGACCTGGCGCGAACGACCGGTCTACGCGTTGACGAACGTGCGCAACTACTTGCGGAACGGTCAGGATGCGCGAGCACACCATGCGAAGATCCAGGCTGCGGCGGCTGAGGCCAGGGAACGCACCCGGATGGTCCTGCGGCAGTATCCGGAACCCGTCCGGGGACAATTCGAAGCCTTCCTGGCAATGGCCGAGGCCGGCAGTTTCCTGCAGGAAGAACACAATCACTATATCGATCAGCTTGGCATGGCCCGATTGCGACTCTTCTTCCTCGCCATCGGCGATCGATTGGCCGAGCAAGGCGCGATCGACAAACCTGATGACGTGTTCTTCCTGTCCATTGAACAGATCAGGGCAGCCCTCGTTGACCCGAGATCGCTGCAGGCAATCGTCCACACCCAGCGCCAGGAGCTCGAACGAGCCAAATCGATCACCCCACCGCCGTTCATTGGTACCCCACCTTCCGGTCCGCCTCCGTCAGCATCACCATTCGATCGGTCGATGATCCGGTTCTTTGGGCTCAAGGAGCCGCAACCCGACGAAGTTGATCGCG
Organism: uncultured Sphaerobacteraceae bacterium; assembly: GCA_964574825.1. Lineage (GTDB taxonomy): Bacteria > Chloroflexota > Chloroflexia > Thermomicrobiales > UBA6265 > JACCYX01. Next base: position 2,454 of record CAZNQC010000013.1, read on the forward strand.
TGGTGGGCAATCCTGGTGCGCGTGGCACTGCCACCGGGCCGGCCCGCGTCGTGCGGACACTGGAGGAAGCGAGCGCGCTGCAGCCCGGCGAGATTCTGGTGACGGTCACGACGATGCCGCCATGGTCACCGTTGTTTGCCGTGGCGGCCGGGGTGGTGACGGAAACGGGTGGGCCACTCAGTCACTGTGCGATTGTCGCCCGTGAATACGACATTCCCGCCGTGGTTGGCGCGGTGGGAGCGATGCGCAGGATCGCCAACGGCCAGATGATCGCGATCGACGGAGCGGCCGGTATTGTCGATCTCCGTGTCTGAATCCGCTCCCGAATCCGGCACCGGCGGACGTCGCCCACCTGGGGCCAACCTGCTCCTGGCTGCAATCGCCCTCGGGTCGACCTTTGCGCCATTGAACTCGACGATGATCGCCGTCGCCCTGCCCGACATCCAGCGCTCGTTCGATGTCGGCATCTCGGATGCGGCGTGGCTGGTGACCCTGTACCTGGTGGCGATGGCGGTCGGCCAGCCAATCGGCGGCAACCTGGGTGACCGGCTTGGCCGGCGTCGCGTCTACCTGGCCGGGCTGATCTGGTTCGTCGTCGCCTCGATCGGATGTGCGCTCGCGCCCAACCTGGCGGTCCTGATCGTGTTCCGCACGCAGCAGGCGCTGGCCGGGGCCCTCGGCTTTCCCAACGGCGCGGCGATGATCCGCGAATCGACGCCAGCCGGGCAGCATGGCACCGGCTTTGGCCTGATTGGGCTCTCGACCGGTTCGGCTGCCGCGCTCGGTCCGCCGCTGGGCGGCTTCCTGGTCGATGCGTTCGGCTGGGCGAGCGTCTTCTGGGTGAATGTCCCCCTGGGAGTCCTGGCGGTGGGCCTTGGCTGGCGTGCCCTGCCTCGCCCCACGCGAACGGCCCGTCAGCACACGCGCTTTGATCTGGTCGGGTCGGGCCTGCTGGCGTTGGCATTGGGGATGGTGATTCTGGTGCCGCGCGCCTTGACCGTGGGCAGCCTCGCCACGGCGGGCGTCCTGCTGATTGCCCTGGGTGCGGGCATCGCCCTCGTTCGCCGGGAATCAGGGCACCCTGCCCCAGTGATCGATGTCTCGCTCTTCCGTCGACGGCAGTTCGCGGCGGCCTGTTCCGGGAATGCCCTGGGGAACCTCGTCATGTACACCACGTTGCTGGCACTTCCTCTCTATCTGGAGGACGTGCTGGGTTACAGCCTGCGCACTGTTGGGCTGACCTTGGTCGCGCTCTCGGCCTGTAGCGCCTTCCTCGGACCAATCGGTGGCCGGTGGGCAGACCGGGCAGGCGTGTGGTGGCCAGCAGTGACTGGCGGCGTGGCGACCGTGGCCGGAGCGGCAATCGTGGCGGTCGGCGTTGGTCAGGAGTCATTGGCGCTGATCGTGCCAGGCCTGGCCCTTGGTGGGATGGGACTTGGTATTGCCGGCGCATCACTGGTTGTCGCGGCAACCTCCTCGGTGCCGCTTGACCGGGTCGGATCGGCCGCGGGGATCTTCTCGACTTCCCGCTATATCGGCAGCATTGCCGGCGCAAGCGTGCTGGCCGGATTGTTCGCCGCGGACGTTGGCGAGGCCGACTTGCCGCGATTCACCCTCCTGTTTGCCGGATTGGTCGTCATGGCGGTCCTGACCCTCGTTGCCTACGGACAGACGGGATCGCGACGACCAGCGGTTTCAGTCGAGGCGACTGCCTAGTCCCGGCCGGACAACTCGGCACAGAGCTCGGCAACGGCCAAATGCGGTCCGCCGCACTGTACGAACGAGAAATCTTGCCCGAGGTGGCGAGATTTCGGCCCTTCGATGCGTACGATAGGTAGGACCTTCTCCACCTTCCGCCTCGATTGCCGGAGTTCCACCATGCACATCAATGTTCAACCAGTGTTCCCTGCTCGTCTCGACCTGACCGCCGCTTACGCACGATTACCCCCATTCCCCCATTTCCCCCGGGTACGGCCGAACTGGCGTAAATACGACCGAAACGGCCCATGGAATCAACGAAATGTGCATTCCCCCTTTTCCCCGGACGGTATTTTTCTTGGCTGCTGACCGGATGGGTTCCAGATCCGCCGCAGTCCGCCGTGACCGGCGCGGAGCGCATGCGCGATGATCCAATCGCTGCCCGGTTCGTCATGGTTCGTGCGCGCACTGGTATAATCAGGGAAGCAGGTCAGCGATCTGACTGCTTTCGGCTGCACGTAGAGACATTGGCGAACATGCTGTTCCACCGCACACAGAGATGATGCACCATATGCCAGCCAATCCCGTTCCGGGTGTCGCTGGCTCTCGCACGCGGTGATGTCGATCACCGGCGTGCCGCTCCTCGTGTGACCTTTTCGCCACCCTACGAAAGACCACCATGGCCGCCAGCACCATCCTGACCGTATCCAACCTCGAAAAGACGTTTATCACCGACCTCATCTTCTCCGGCGTCACCTTTCAGGTCGCCGAGCGGGAGCACGTCGCCCTTGTCGGCGTCAATGGGGCCGGCAAGTCAACCATCCTGCGGATCATCGCCGGCATCGAGCACGCCAACGCCGGTGAGATCATCCAGGCCCAGGGTCTGCGCGTCACCTATCTCCCGCAGGAAGCCAATTTCACCAGCAACGACTCCCTGCGCAATGAAACGCGCACCGCGTTTGCCCATGTCATCGCCATGGCCGACCGGATGCGTGAAATCGAACACGCCATGGGTGACGCCGGAGATGAACTGGACGATCTGCTGATCGAGTACGACGATCTGCAGGGAAAGTTCGACGCTGCGCATGGGTATGACGTCGAGCACCGCACCGATGAAGTGCTGTTCGGGCTCGGCTTTACCGAAGAACAGTTCGACCTTCCCGTCGCCAAGCTCAGCGGCGGCCAGAAAACCCGTGTCGCTCTCGCGAAGGCGCTCCTGGCTGATCCCGACCTGCTGTTGCTCGACGAGCCGACCAACCACCTCGATCTCGAAATGCTCGAGTGGCTGGAAACCTTCCTCCGCACCTGGAATGGCGCCTGCCTGATCGTCTCCCACGATCGCTACTTCCTCGATCGGGTCACCACCCGCACGCTCGACCTCTCGTTCGGGCGGCTGGAGGACTATCCGGCTCCGTACGCCAGGTACCTGCCGATGCGTGCCGAGCGTATGGCCCGGCGGATGAAGGAATTCGAAGAGCAGCAGGAATACATTGCTCGCCAGGAAGAGTTCATTCGCAAATACGGCAACGGACAGCGCTATCGCGAGGCACGCGGCCGCCAGAAGAAGCTCGACCGGCTGGAACGCATCGAACGGCCGCAGGAGCACGATCGGCTGCACCTGCGGGGCACCGGGGCCGTCCGCAGTGGCCGCACCGTGCTCTCCACCACCGAGATGGACATCGGCTACATGGACCCGGACGGCCCGGCCCGGTTCATCCATACGCCGGAGCTGGAAATCGAGCGCGGCGATCGCATCGGCCTGCTCGGTCCGAACGGGTCCGGCAAGACCACCCTGCTCAAGACCCTGATGAACGCGATTCCGGCGCTGAAGGGCGAGTTTCAGCTCGGCACCAACGTCAAGCCTGGCTACTACGCGCAGTCGCACGAGCAATTGCGCGGCAAGGGACTGGGCACGCCACTGTCCGCCATCCTTGAGACCGGGCCGATGAACGAGGAGTACGCCCGGACCTATCTGGGCCGGTTCCTCTTCTCCGGCGACGACGTCTACAAGCAGATCAACTCGCTCTCCGGTGGCGAGCGGTCGCGGTTGGCACTGGCTGTGCTGCTGCTCGATCGGGCCAACTTCCTGATCCTCGACGAACCGACCAACCACCTCGACATCCATGCCCGCGAGACGCTGGAAACGATGCTGACCGAGTTCGACGGCACCATCCTCTTCGTCTCGCACGACCGGTATTTCATGGACCGGATCGCGACCGGCCTCTGGATCGTCGAGGACGGCACGATTCAGAAGGAACTCGGGAACTACACCGACTACCAGCGTGCCATCGGTCGTCGCGAGGCCGCTGCCGCGGAGCCGGAACCGGAACCCGTGGTCATCGCGGCGCCGGAGCCTGAGGTTGAGCTTCCCGCCGATGTCATCGTCACCGCCAAGGGCAAGCCGCGCCGGATGACCGATGCCGCGGCTCAAAAGGAACTTGGCCAGGTCGAGCGCCAGATCGCCAAGCTCGAAGGGCGCCTCAACGAGCTCTCCGATGCGCTCTCCATCGCCACGATCGATTCGGACCTCGACGCGGTCGGTCGGCTCGGCGGCGAGTACGAGAAGGTCCAGAACGACCTCGACGAAGCCTATGCGCGCTGGGAAACGGTGTCGCAGTCAGCGGTGGCGGCGGGTGCCTGATTTCGTGCTCGGGTTGACCGGCAACATCGCCAGTGGCAAGTCCACGGTCTCCGCCATGCTGGCCGACCTCGGAGCGACAGTGATCGACTCCGACCTGGTCTACCGCGAACTGGTTGGACCCGGGCAACCGCTACTGGCAAAACTCGCCGACCGGTTCGGGCCGGAGATCATCGCCGTCGACGGTTCTTTGGACCGTCCTGCCCTGGGCCGCATCGTCTTTTCCGATGGGGCAGCCCTCGCCGATCTCGACCGCCTCACCCACCCGGTCATCATCGCCGAGGTCGATCGCCGGGTGCGCGACATCCCGTCCGGAGTCGTGGTGCTCGACTCGGTGAAACTCATCGAAAGTGGTCATGCCGATCGCTGTGATGCGGTCTGGGTCGTCGTTACCTCGCCCGACGAGCAGGTGACGCGCCTGATGAACCGGAATACACTCTCCCCGGAAGAAGCAAGGCGGCGCGTCGACGCCCAACCGCCCCTGGCGGAGAAGCTGGCCCGCGCCGACCTTGTGATCGACAACTCGGGCACTATCGAGCAGACGCGGGAGCAGGTGATTGCCGCCTGGAAAACCCTGCCGCGTTCCGCCACGAGGGCCTCAATCGAAGGGAAGTGACCGGCATGGGTGAACGCATCGACGTCTATTACGATTTTGCCTGCCCGTGGGCATGGGGTGCACAGGTCTGGCTCGACCAGGTTCGTGAGGCCCAGGAAGACGGGCCAACCATCACCTGGAAGTATTTCCCGTTGGAGCAGGTGAACGCCAAGGATCCGGACTTCAAGGTCTGGGAGCAGCCGAACGACGGCACCTCCAGCACGCTGCGTTCCTTCCAGGGACAGCATGCCGCCGCCAAGCAGGGAGCGGACGCTGCGATCGCCTTCCGTGCCTCGCTCTACCGCAAGCGCCACGTCGATGGCCGCAACCTTGGCAAGCAGGAAGTTCTCGAATCTGCCGCCGAAGAGGCCGGGCTTGACCTGGAGCAATTCCGGATCGACCTGGCGTCCGACGAGGTCTTCCAGGACATCCGCGACAACTACGAAGAAGGCCGCCGGCTCGGCGTCTTCGGCACGCCAACCATCATCTTCGACAACGGCGAAGGTGCCTACCTGCAGGTCGACTTCCGCAACCTGCCGAGTGACCCGGTCGAGTTCTGGCACGAATTCGTGACGACGGTTCGCGACCGCCCGGAGGTCCGCGAGATCAAGCGCCCCCAGCCTCCCCGCCAATAGGTAGCTGGGGTTGCGTGGACGAAACACTGGCTTTCCGGTATCCGGTGCCGTAGGAGCCGACTCCATGTCGGCCCGATTCACACGGACAGAACTACCACCCCGTCAGTAACTCGTCACTACTCCACAGCCTTTGATCGCGAGGGTGGCTCAGCCGAGTCGCCCTCGCGGTCTTTCCCCCGGTACACTCGCCGCATGACCGACACGCTCTCCCCCAAACCCGAGCAGATCGTCGCCTTCCAGCAGGGTCTCCTTGCCTGGTGGCGCGACAACCAGCGCGACCTGCCCTGGCGACAGACGCGCGATCCGTACCGGATCCTGGTCTCCGAGGTGATGCTCCAGCAGACGCAGGTCGACCGCGTCATCCCCTACTACGAACGCTGGCTGGAAGCATTCCCAACCGTGCAGGCCCTGGCCGCCGCGCCGACGGCCGACGTCATCCGGTTGTGGGCCGGGCTGGGCTACAACCGGCGTGCCGTCAATCTGCAGCGCACCGCCCAGGCGGTGGTTGAGCGAGGTGGTGAGTTCCCCCACGATGTCGAATCGCTGCGGGAATTGCCGGGCATTGGCCCGTACACGTCCGGCGCGATCGCCTGCTTTGCCTTCGAGCAGGATGTCCCGTTTATCGACACCAATATGCGCCGGGTGCTGCACAGATTCTTCCTCGGGCCCGAGATCCCGGAGCACCTCGCCAACGACCGGGAAATCACGGCTCTCGCGGCAGAGGTGATCCCGCCAACCCAGGGTTGGACCTGGAACCAGGCGCTGATCGAGTTCGGCGCGCTCCAGTGCACGGCTCGCAAGCCGCTCTGCGTAGTCTGCCCATTGCAGGCGACCTGTGTTGCCTGGCCCGACATCCAGACCTTGCTCGCCACCCAACCGAAGGGGCGGGGCAAGACCGCCTCCATCCCCTTCGAGCAAACGAACCGCTACTTCCGGGGCCGGATCGTCGACGCCCTCCGGGAGCATCCGGGTGAGGGCATTGCGGTGGGGGAATTGGGTCCCCTGATCAAGCCGGAATTCGCTGCGGAAGACCTGGGCTGGTTGATCGAACTGGTCCATGGGCTGGAACGCGACGGTCTGGCCCGCGTGGCCGAACCAGAAGCCGGGTATGATGCGACGGAAGCACGCATTCGCCTGCCGTGAAACGAGTTCCTCCATGGTCTACTTGCCACCCTTCAATGACCAACCCGACCGCGACCTGATCCACGCCTGTCTGCGTGAACACCCCCTCGGTCTGCTCATTACCACCGGCGCCGATGGTCTGGCCGCCAACCAGATTCCGTTCGTCCTGCAGGTTGGCGACGATGGACGTGAGACGCTGATCGGTCACGTTGCGCGGAACAACGATCTCTGGCGGGAAGGGCAGGCGGAAGGGGAATCGCTGGTCGTCTTTCAGGCGAATGATGCCTACATTTCGCCCAACTGGTATCCGTCGAAGGCCGAGACGCACCGCACCGTTCCGACCTGGAACTACGTGACCGTCCACGCCTACGGCCCGCTCATTGTCCACGACGACGAGCGGTGGATTCGTGGTGCGGTCGGGCGGCTGACGAAACAGATGGAGTCCTCCCAGCCCGTGCCGTGGAAGATGGCCGATGCGCCACCCGACTTCATGGAAACGATGCTCGGCAACATCGTCGGCATCGAAATCCCGGTGACGCGCCTGATCGGCAAATGGAAGCTCGGCCAGAACCGCACCCTCACCGATCGCGAAGGTGTCATCGCCGGATTGCGTGAGACAGGCCAACCCGACTCCACTGCCGTCGCGGACGCCATGCAGGCCGCAATTCCAGGAGAATAGATCGCTGTTTCCTGCTCGCCGAATACCGTCATTCTGAGCGGAGTCGAAGAATCGAGCATGTCTCATGAGCACGATACGAGAAATGATTGCCTCATATCGTGAGGCAATCATTGCCAATCTCCATCATTTTGTAGGGGCCGACTCCATGTCGGCCCGGCTCCTACGGTAAGAACCTCCGAGCCGGAGCAATGTGAGACAGGCTCGATCTTGTTGAGTGATCCGTGCGTACAGATTGGTGTCGTCGGCGCTGTGTTCTGCCGATTTCAGTCCTGCGTCAGTGACTGTCGTGGTCGGGAAGCGGATCGGTGATCGGTTCCTCACCACGGGCTTCCAGCATCTGGTTCATCGTGTCGATCTCGGAATCCTGCAGCAGCACGACTCGGTCGGCCATCACTTCGATCTGGGGCTGGTCCGACCGGGCCAGAATCGCCTCGGCCATGTCCACGCCGCCCTGGTGGTGACGAATCATCAGTTGCAGGAAGAGCACTTCCGCCTCGTCCACCGGCAAATCGCGAAGTTGCTGCACCTGGTCGGCAGTCGCCAGTCCCGGCATCGGCTGACCGGCGTGACCCATCCAGGCCATCGGCTCTTCCGTTCCAGCGTATGGCAGTCCCCACGCTTCCAGGTACCCCTGCATGCCGCCCATCTGCTGCGATTGGGTGAGAGCGATGTCGGTGGCCAGGAGGAAGAGGTCGGGGTCCTCGGTCCGGTCGCGAATGATCATCGCCATCTCGACCGCCTGGGAGTGGTGGGTCGACATGTCCCGGAGGAATCCGGCCTCTGGCGAGTTGCTGCCTGGATCACGCGGCCAGAGTTGCCAGAGGAGCACCGCGGCACCCACGAGCAGGATCGCCAGCAGCGCAGCGGCAATCGCGCTGGTTGGCAGGGGAATGAACAGACCCTTCCGGGGAGTATTGGTCGACGTCGTTGTCGCCGGTTCCGTCATGGTGTTCGAACCTCCGTGAAGTGAGACGGGCGGCCCGGTAGGACCGCCCGTCTCCGCGTGCTCAGTGGCCCGAATGGTCGTCGGGTGACGCCTCGGGGATGGTCGCCACCGGACTGGCGGCGGGACTTGCCACTGGCGAGGCACCTGGCGTTGCCGGTGGTGTGCTTCCAGCGACCGGTTCGGTGGCCGTTGGGGTGCCAACAGACTCCGGCGTGGACTGTTGCGGGTTCAGGGCAGCAGCCGTGGCCGTGGCGAACGATGCCGGGATACCGCCGACCGGATCGGTGCCTTCCTCGCGGATGAATGGCTCCTGTTGGGGAACCTGATCCGTGGTGGCGCTGACGCCCGACCAGCAGATGCCATACGGCTCCGGCGAGTTGTTGATGTTCTTCTTGTACTGCTGGATGAATGGCTTCAACCGGCTGTCGTTCACGCCGTCGAGCTTGATCTGCTTGCCCCAGACCGAGGCGATCACCGGGTGGTCCATGCCGGGGTAGGGGCTCACGAGGATGAACTGTTCCTCAGCCAGTGCTTCGAGTTTGTCGATGTCTTCCTGCGGCAGATCGGGATCGTAGGTGATCCAGACCGCACCGTGCTCGAGCGCGTGCACGCCGTTTTCGTTGTTGATGTACTGGCTGTAGAACCCGCAGTTCTGCCAGGCATTGCGGTGGTACCCACCAACCGGCGGAATCTGCTCGTACAGGATCGGCTCGGCATCATTGTGGGTGGCCACGAAGTCGGTCGCCGCGAAATAGGTGTCGACGTCCTTCGTCACCTGCCAGCGTTCGTACCACTCCCAGGCCTTCCAGGCCCCGAAGCCGACGAAGATGACGGCAAATGCAATCAGGCCCACCTTGGTCCAGAACCACTGGCGCTGCTGCTTGTCGTATTCAGCCTTGCGCTGGTCGCGCCGCGTGCGGCTGTTGGAGTCCACCCGCCGCGAGCCACGATCGTTGGCCGACGTGCTGGTGGCATCCTGTTGTTGTTCGTCGCCACCTGGACTTTCCGGAGTATCTTTTCGTGCCATCGGGCTCCCTCATTGCGCATCTGGTCCGTGCGCCAGGTCATTGTCTGGCCGGGTCTGGCCGTTCGTTCGGTCCCGTCCTAGCGAATGGCTTCCCGGAGGAAGCTGCTGACCTCGGTCAGGCCAATCCGTTGTTGCTCCATGCTGTCGCGGTCGCGAACTGTCACCGCATTGTCTTCCAGCGTGTCGAAATCGACTGTGATGCAGAACGGTGTGCCAATCTCGTCCTGCCTACGGTAACGCTTGCCGATGTTGGCCGTTTCGTCGTAGTCCACCAGCACCCCAAGATCGTCGGCCACCGTGGCGAACAGGTCGCGCGCGACGGTCGTCAGTTCCGGCTTTTTGGCCAGGGGCAGAATGGCGGCCTTGTACGGAGCGATCCGCGGCGCCAGGCGTAGCACGACGCGCGTGTCCGCCTTGCCGTTGACATCCACCGTTTCCTCTTCGTCGTAGGCGTCCACCATCACGGTGAGGAACGACCGTTCGACGCCGAAGGTCGGTTCGATGACATGTGGCAGGTAGCGCGCGTTCTCCGCCTGATCGAAATACGTCAGGTCGACGCCGCTGGATGCCTGGTGCGCGCGCAGGTCGAAGTCGGTGCGGTTGGCGAGCCCGTAGAGCTCCTTCCACCCCAGAGTGCCAGGGAAGAAGTATTCGAAGTCGATGGTTCGGTCGGAGTAGTGGGAGAGCTCGGCCGCGTCGTGCTCGCGGACGCGCACGTGGTCCCGGCTCAGGCCGAGCAGGTCGACCCAGCGCCACATCGCCGCGATCCAGTCGTCGAAGATCGGCTCTCCCGAGCCCGGCTTGATGAAATATTCGATCTCCATCTGTTCGAACTCGAGCACGCGGAAGATGAAGTTTCCGGGCGTGATTTCGTTGCGGAAGGCCTTGCCGATCTGGCCAACGCCAAACGGGAGCTTCACCCGCGACGACGCGAGGATGTTCTTGTATTGGGCGAAGATGCCCTGCGCAGTCTCTGGTCGCAAATAGACCTGGGTGCCGGTTTCGGAGACCGGACCAATGGTGGTGCTGAACATCATGTTGAACTGGCGCGCGTCGGTCAGCGTGCGGTTCCCGCAATGTGGACACGCCAGGTTCGCTTCCTGCAGCAGCTTCGACATCTCATCCGGCGAGAGGACCGCCGCGTTTTCGATGCCGAGCTTCTCCTCCAGCAGGTGATCGGCGCGGAAGCGGGACTTGCATGTCTTGCAGTCCACCAGCGGGTCGTTGAAGTTGACGACGTGGCCCGATGCTTCCCAGACCTTGGGGTTCATCAGGATTCCGGCGTCGAGACCAACCATGTCCGGGCGCTTGTGGATGAAGGTTTGCCACCACAGGCGCTTGATGTTGTTCTTCAGTTCCACGCCGAGCGGCCCAAAGTCCCAGGTATTGGCCAGGCCGCCGTAGATGTCGGATCCGGGAAAGACGAATCCTCGACGCTTCGATAACGCGACGATCTTGTCCATGGTCGCAGCACGAGGTGTTGTGTCAGTCATGGTGGAGCAGTCCTGTGAACGCGGGGAGAAATCGACGGGTGCGAGTGGGAGACGCTCAGGCCTCCCCCGTACCGTCGCCGGCCCGGGCGCCGCTTGCTCCGGCGAGTTGGCGATAGATCTGAGTGGTCGAAATGCTGACGTGGCCGAGCTGCTTCTGCACGTCGGCCAGTTCGACCCCCTGGTTCAGGGCGTGCGTGGCAAACGAGTGCCGCAGGGTGTGTGGTGTGATGTCTTCGATGCCGGCGTCGTCGGCGTAGGACTTGAGGATGAGCCAGAACCCTTGCCGCGTGAGGCGTCCTCCGCGGTGATTCAGGAACAGCGACTCGGTTTCGGTCACGGCCAGTGCGGTCCGGCCGCGGACCAGGTAGTCTTCGATGGCGGCGGCCGACTGAGGGCTGATTGGCACCACCCGGGTCCTCCCCGCCTTGCCCTGGCAGGTCACGCGGTGCTCACCGAGGTCGATGTCGTTCAGGTCCAGGGAGACGAGTTCACTGACGCGCATGCCGGTTGAGTAGAGCAGCGCGAGCATGGCCCGATCGCGAATGTGCTCCGCCTTGTCCGGATGGGTCGCCATCGGTTGCTGGAGCAGCCGCGTCACTTCTTCATGCGTGATTGCTCGGGGAACGTGTTTCTCCACTCGTGGCGAGGCGAGGTTGATTCCGGTTTCCTGCCCGATGATGCCCTGGTCGCGCAACCACGCCGAAAACGACTTGAGCGCGGCCGTCTTGCGGGCAATCGTCGAGGCGGCGTAGTCGCGTTCCCGCAGGTGGATCAGGTAGCGCTCGAGGTGGTCGTCGCTCAGATCCTGCCAGGTGGTGATCGCAGCAAGCTGTTCCTCGGATGGCGGATTGGCCAGCCAGGTCATGAATTGCTGCAGGTCGTTGCGATAGGCAGCCGTCGTGTTGGTGGAAAACTGCCGTTCGTTCTGCAGCGTCGTCAGGAACGTGGAGACCTGTTCCTCCATCGAGAAGCAATCCTTTCGGGGCCATCCGCGCAGGCGATGGACCCGCATCATCAGGCGGCGATTGTTGCCAGCACGGATTCGAGCGGAACGTAGTCAATGCCGAACGCTTCGGCCACTCCCGGATAGGTCACCTGGCCGGCAAGAACGTTGACGCCCTTCGCCAGGGTTCCGTCGCGGGTGACGGCATCGAAGAATCCCCGGTCGGCCAGGGCCAGTGCATAGGGCAGCGTCACGTTGGCCAGCGCCAGCGTTGAAGTACGTGGCACGGCTCCCGGCATGTTCGTGACACAGTAGTGAATGACGCCATCGACCAGGAACGTCGGGTCGCTGTGGGTAGTTGGGGTGGATGTTTCGAAACAGCCTCCCTGGTCGATCGCCACGTCGACCATCACGGAGCCCGGTCGCATGTCCTTCACCATCTCGGCGGTGACGAGCTTCGGGGCGCGTTTGCCCGGAATCAGCACCGAACCGATCACCAGGTCGGCCGTGGTGAGGGCGTCGGCAATCGTGTGCGAGTTGGAGCCGAGGGTGTGGACCCGCCCGTGCAGCACCTGGTCGAGGTAGCGCAGGCGATCGATGTTCATGTCGAGAATGGTGACGTTCGCCCCGAGCCCAAGCGCCATCTGGGCGGCATTGGTGCCGACGATGCCGCCGCCGATGATGACCACCGACGATTCCGGCACGCCCGGTACACCGCCGAGGAGCACCCCGCGCCCACCCTGGGTCTTCTCCAGCAGGTGCGCGCCAACCTGCACCGACATGCGGCCGGCGACTTCGCTCATCGGTTGCAGCAGCGGCAGGGGGCCGTTCGGCAATTGCACGGTTTCATAGGCAATCGCGATGACTCCGCGCTCCATCAGGGCGCGCGTCAGGGGTTCGTCGTTGGCCAGGTGGAGATACGTGAGCAGGATTTGGTCCTTGCGCAGGAGGTCGAATTCCTCAGCCACCGGCTCCTTGACCTTGACGATCATGTCGGCCCGGGCGAAGACGCCCGCGTGCGTCGGTTCGATGGTGGCACCCGCGGCCGCGTATTCCGCGTCGGCGAAGGCGCTACCATCTCCGGCGCCGCTCTCCACGATGACGGTATGACCGCGACGAACGAACTCGCCGACTCCCGCCGGTGTGACGGAGACCCGATTTTCGCGGTCCTTGACTTCGCGTGGAACACCGACGATCACGTTTTTACTCCTCGAAGATCGAAATCCAGGACCGAACCTGGAGAACAGTGCCCACGTGGCACCATCGCGCTGACCAGATGATAGCCGCGCGTACGTACGAACGCTACATCGCAACCGAATTCCGGTGACAGTCTAGCACCAAAACTGGTCATTATGTAGCGCTAAGCGATCGTCAACATGTATATACGTCGTATAGACGGGATGGAGATGGCCGGGTAAACTCATGGACAGCAGGCGGTCTTGTTCCGCCGTCTGATGGAGGAACGTCATGGCGACCACCAAGGACACCACATTCAACATCAGGACCAGCCAGCAGGATCTTGCGGTCATCGACCGGGCGGCGGCCATGCTGGGCAAGACCCGCACCGACTTCGTGCTCGAAGCCAGCCGCCATCAAGCCGAGGACGTGCTACTGGGGAAGGTGTTCTTCACGCTCGATGATGAAGCGTATGCGGAGTTTATCGAGGCTCTCGATGCTCCAGTTTCATCCACCGGCGAATTGCGGAAACTCCTCCAGCATCAGGCCCCCTGGGAATGACCGAGCCCGTCTTCACCGCCCCGACGCCAATCCAGGTAACACACAACCTCGACACCTTCGACTGCGGTGAGGAGAGTCTCAACCGGTGGCTCAAGGAGCGGGCACTGAAGAGTGAAAAGGCCCAGTCCGCTCGAACGTATGTGGTTTGTGCAGATGGTGTCGTGGTTGGGTATTACTGCCTGGCGAGCGGGGCAGTTGCTCGTGCCGGTGCCGCCAAGCCCATGCAGCGGAACATGCCCGACCCCATTCCGGTCATGATTCTGGGACGACTCGCGATCGATCGAAGCTATCAGGGCCGGGGAATCGGTCAGGCACTGTTGCGGGACGCCATTCTCCGCACACTCTCTGTCTCCGAACTCGCTGGTGTTGTTGCCCTGCTGGCTCATGCCCTTGACGAGCAGGCCAGGCAGTTCTATCTACGATTCGAGTTCCTGGTAAGTCCTCTGGATCC
>CAZNQC010000013.1:16517-19581 GCA_964574825.1 uncultured Sphaerobacteraceae bacterium
AAGCCGGGGTAGTAGAATGTTCCGGTTGAGGGCGCCATTTCCGATTCGTCCCAATGGCCCTCATGCAACCACACGGGAGTTCCTCGTTCGTGCCAACCATTTCCGATGGGCTCGCCCTGGGCCTGCTGATCATTCCCATCCTCGCCTTCCTCGTTCTCGCTCACGAATTCGGCCATTTCTTCGCCGCCCGCTCGGTAGGCGTGGATGTGGAGGAATTCGGTCTCGGTATTCCGCCCCGGGCCAAGGGCTGGCGGCGCAACGGCGTCCTCTGGTCGCTCAACTGGATTCCATTCGGCGGGTTCGTGCGGGTCAAGGGCGAAGACGGCTCCGACATGTCGCCCGGCTCGATGAACTCGAAGGGGCCGTTGCAGCGAGCATTCTTCCTGATCGCCGGCTCGATGATGAATTTCCTGGTCGCGATCATCCTCTCGATCCTGATCGTCGCCTTCCAGGGTGTGCCGGACACGACCAGCAACATCTATGTCGCCAGCGTCGCCGATGGATCTCCCGCCCAGGGTGCTGACTGGCAGCCGGGCGATTCCGTGTATGCCATCAATGGCGATGTCATCACCTCCACCAGCCAGTTGCAGGCAGCCATGCGCGAGCATGTTGGGGAGGAAGTCAGCGTCACGGTTCGGCGCGGAGACCAGTTGATCGAAACCACGGTCGTCCCGCGCGAGAGTCCACCTGTCGGCCAGGGCGCCACCGGTATCGAAATCCAGGAGGGCGTGCGGTCAACCCTGAAGGTGACTGACGTTGAACCAGGGTCGATCGCCGATGTGTCAGGCTGGCAGTCCGGCGACCGTATCCTCTCCATCAACGGCATCACGCTCGAATCGGAAGCCCAGGCTCGCAACCTGCTCCTTGGTGGGAAGGGCACCGATCTGGCGGTCGTGCTGGAGCGCGATGGCCAGCAGATCGAGTCGACAATCACCATGCCGGTCCCGGCCGTGGTGCTGACCCAGGTCGATCCTGGTGGACCAGCCGCCGGGGCCATGTTCTATCCGGGTGATCAGGTGGTTGCGATCGATGGTCAGCCGGTCACCGATGCCCAGTCACTGGTCGATCTGCTGGCGGCTGGTGCCGGCACCATCGTCAATGTCGACATCGTGCGCGAAGGCCGCGACCTGGCGATTGCGCTGGACGTTCCCCCCGCCGCCGAAGGTGTCAGCGTGATCGAGGCGATTGGCGTCAATGGTCGCGTCGATAGCCCCTACGCAGCGCTTGGTGTCGATGGCATCGTCGCGCGAAACTTCGAGTCGGTTCCGGCCAGCCAGGTGATTCCGGAGGGGTTCGCCCAGTTCTGGGATATCACCAGCGGGACGTTTGCCGGCCTGCGCGATATGGTCACCCAGGGCGTTGATCGCGATCAGCTGGTCGGTCCAGTCGGCATGGGCCAGATGACGAGCGAGTTGCTCACCCATAGCGCCATGCCCCCGTGGGTTACCCTCGCCACGATCGCGGTCGTGATCTCGGTTGGCCTTGGTGTGCTGAACCTGCTGCCGTTGCCAGCGCTCGATGGTGGACGCCTGCTCTTCGTGCTGATCGAAGTACTCAGAGGAGGTCGCCGGATTTCGCCCGAGAAGGAAGGACTCGTCCACCTGGCCGGAATGGTCATCCTGCTTGGGGTGATGTTCGTTGTCGCCTTTGGCGATGTCAGCCGCCTGCTCGACGGCCGCTCGATCTTCCCGTAAGAGTGCAACTCTCAGCGAGGTTGGCGCGGCATGCCCTGACGGGGTGGCCGAGCGCCAACCCACCCGTTTGCCCGGCCAATCGTGAAGCTTTTTCAACACATCGAACCTCGCGAAGTCGTACCATAGGCGGTGACTTCCGGTCGCACGCCGACCGTCTCCGCCGGGGTGGCCCCTTCTCCGCCCGAGTCCTGGCTCTCACCATCCGGCATCTATCGAAGGACCCTGCAATCCATGTCCCTCCTGGCTCCCCGACGCAAGACCCGCGTGCTGCATGTTGGCGACGTGGCCCTCGGTGGTGAGTACCCGATTCGCGTCCAGTCGATGGCCACGGCTGACACCCGTGACCCGGCCGCCGTGCTGAAGCAGGTCACCGAACTCGCCGATGCTGGCTGCGAGATCGTCCGCATCGCCGTGCCAGACCGCAAGGCGGCCGCGGCCCTGCCCGACATCGTGCCCTTCTCACCGGTGCCGCTCATCGCCGACATCCACTTCGAGTACACCCTGGCCCTCAAGGCGCTGGAGGCTGGTATCCACGGCCTCCGCCTGAACCCGGGCAACATCCGCAAGGAAGAGCACGTTCGCCAGGTGGTCGCCAAGGCCAAGGAGCGCGGCACGCCGATCCGGATCGGTGTCAACTTCGGCTCGGTTGCCCCGATGACGAAGGACTTCGTCGACGAGATGGCCGCGATCGGGGCCAGCCAGGTTGAACTTCGCGCCGAGTGGCTGGTCCGCTCGGCCCTGGGTCACATCAAGATCCTGGAAGACCTCGACTTCTACGACACCAAGGTTTCGCTCAAGGCGTTCGAAGTCCCGGTGCTGGTTGAGGCATATCGGCGGTTTGCCGCCCTCCCGAACGACTACCCGCTCCACCTCGGGGTGACTGAAGCCGGAACGCCGCGCGCGGGGTCCGTTCGGTCGGCAGTCGGGATCGGCACATTGCTCTCGATGGGCATTGGTGACACGATCCGCGTCTCGTTGACCACCGATCCGACCGAAGAAGTGTTCGTCGGGTACGAGATCCTCAAGTCGCTCGAACTCCGCCAGAAGGGCGCGACGATGATCGCCTGCCCCACCTGTGGCCGGGTCGAAGTCGACCTCTTCACCCTCGCCAACCAGGTCGACAAGGTCCTCGAAAAGGTGACCGAGCCGATTCGCGTCGCCGTGATGGGGTGCGTGGTCAACGGCCCGGGTGAGGCCAAGGATGCTGACGTTGGAATCGCCTCTGGCAACGGTAAGGGCGTCATCTTCCGCAAGGGCAAGATCGTCAAGACTGTCCTCGAAGAGGACATGCTCGAAGAACTGACGAAGGAAATCCATGCCGTGGTCGAAGACCGCAGGAACGGCATTTTCGATGTCGAGGAAGAGCACGA
>CAZNQC010000013.1:19681-28200 GCA_964574825.1 uncultured Sphaerobacteraceae bacterium
AGCGTCCACCGCCCTCACCAAAGCCCCGGTCCTGAATCGCTCAGGGCCGGGGCTTTTTGCGCGCCTCTATCGGGCAATGACCCGTTCACGGAAGTCCCGGCGCACGGTACGATTCCCGCCTTGTCGCCGACCGCAAACTGTCCGCCGGACCACGCCCCGGGTGGAGGGAATCATGGACCTTGCCGAACGCTTTCCGCTCGACCTCGTTCGCCAGTCGCTCGTGCCACCCGGCACCTGGTCACCCTATCCTCGGATCACCGACCGCCACGGCTGGTCTTCACTCCCGGATGACCAGCAACGGGCAATCATCGCGACCGCAGAGCCGCTCGTTGGCACTTCGTGGCCCGAACTTCCGGCCACCCTGTTCATGGAGTTCCAGCGCACCGGCAACCGTCGTCACTACGAAACCGTGTCGTATGCGCGACGGACGATGCTGCAACACCTGGTGACTGCCGAGTGTGTGGAGAATCAGGGCCGTTTCGTCGACGACATCATCAATGGCATCTGGGCGATTTGTGAGGAGAGCTTCTGGGACGTACCCGCTCACAACCGGTACGTCACGATCGAGAACTTTGGCCGCGGTGGCCCCCTCCCCGATGTGCGGAATCCGGTCGTTGCGCTCTTCTCCGCCGAAACCGGCGCCACGCTCGGCTTCGTGCACGACGTGATTGGCGATGTGCTGGATCAGGTCGATCCGATCATCACCGAACGGATGCGGCACGAGATCCGCACCCGCCTGCTCGATCCATTCATGGACCGCGATGACTGGTGGTGGCTTGGGTTCGTGCAAAGCCCGGTCCGTCCCGGACCGCCAAACAACTGGAACCCGTGGATTCTCAGCAACCTGCTGGCTCTGGCGATGCTGATTGACGTGGACGAAGATCGCCGCGCTGCCCTGGTTCATCGGTCGCTGTGCGGGCTGGACCTGTTCCTCGCTGGCTACCACCCCGATGGTGGGTGCGATGAGGGCATCACCTACTGGGAGCGAGCGGGCGCGGCCGTCTTCGACTGCCTCGATGTGCTCGACAGTGCGACCAACGGCACGATCTCCGTCTGGGATGCGCCGTTGATCCGCGAAATGGGCCGGTACGTCTATCGAACCCACATCGGGGGCACCTGGTACGTCAACTTCGCTGATGGCTCCGCGAAAACCGTTCCCGCGCCGAATCTCGTCCATCACTACGGGCGGCGAATCGGCGACGATGCCCTCTCCGCCCACGCCAGCGCCTCCCAGGCAGAGAACTGGACCCGTGACCATGGGTTCCACACCTATTCCCGTGTCCTTCGCAGCCTGTTTCAGCCCATCCCGGCTCAGGACCCGGCGCCAACCTATCCGCTGGTGCTCCAAAGCTGGCTCGATGGGATCGAAGTGCTGACCGCCCGCGAAACCGAAGGCTCGGAGCGCGGTCTGTTCCTGGCGGCCAAGGGTGGGCATAACGGCGAGAGCCACAACCACAACGATGTTGGCTCGTTCATCGTTGGCCTCGATGGCCAGCCGGTCCTGATCGATGTGGGGGTTGGCGAATACACCAAACAGACCTTCAGCGACCGGCGGTACGAGCTCTGGACGATGCAAAGCGCCTTCCACAATCTCCCCACCATCAGCGGCTGGCAGCAGTCCCCCGGGCAGGCGTTTGCCGCACGCGATGCACGCGCCACCCTGTCTGCCGACCACGCCGAGCTGACACTCGATATCGCCCGCGCATGGTCGGACGAAGCAGGCGTCGCGCGATGGGTGCGCACCTGCCGGCTTGAACGCGGTCCAGCGCCATCGGTGATCATCGAGGACGACTGGACACTGGCCCACGCGCCGGAAAGCCTTGCCTTCTCGCTGATGGCAGCCGGTGAGGTCGACCTGCTCTCGCCAGGCACGCTTCGTCTCGCCGGACCCGGGCGCCCGCTCCTGGTCGACTACGACTCGAAGGCATGGAACGCGGCCATCGAGCGCATTGCCGTCGACGATTCGCGGCTGACGCCGGTCTGGGGAGCGTTCGTCTCACGGGTCCTCCTCACTTCCTTGCAACCTTCAGCCAGGGGCCGGGCGGTGATCCGGATTCATGCCTGAGGCGGCAAATTGCCCGTTCCGAAACGCCGGAGCAGACGACGAGCCGTTCCTGCAAACGCTTGCAATTGGTCATTCCCGTATGATATAGACTGAAATCACGTGCAGAACCGAATAAATCACGGCTCCCCGGAGTCCGGCCTTTTCCCTGGTATTTCCCCATGCGGACTGGCCGGTTGTACCGTCAACGGCACTGCATGTCGCGGATCCCGGAGTGTTGTTTGCTCGCGCAAGGAGTTACATCCATGTCGAAGGCTTCACCGGTACACCAGTCGTTTACGCGGCGTCGATTCCTGCAGGTTAGTGGCGCCATGGGCTTCACCGTGGCGACAACGGCTGGCGGAGGACTGGCAGTCGCCCAAACGCCCGCCGTTCCGACCGATCTCTCGCAGTCACCGTTCCTCGATGCTGTCGATCTTCCCCCAGTCGCGGAACGCATAGGCGACATGCCGATGGTCCTGGATCCGATCGACTCCGTTGGCACCTATGGCGGTACCTGGCGGACTGCGCTCATCGGCGGCCAGGACACGGCGTGGCTGGAACGCACCGTCAACTACGATAACCTGCTCGCCTGGTCGGTCGATTGGTCCGAAGCACTCCCCAACCTCGCCCACGCCTACGAGGTCTCCGACGACGGTACCCAGTTCACCTTCCATCTGCGGCCCGGTTCGAAATGGTCCGACGGTGAGCCCTTCACCTCGGCCGATGTCGAGTTCTATGTCAATAACGTGCGGAATAACACCGAACTCAACCCGGCCGCCGCCGACAACCCGTTCACGATCGAGGTTGCGGACGACGTCACCTTCACCGTCACCTTCGAGCGGCCCAACGGGTTCCACCTGCGCCGCCTCTGCCAGGCCGATGGTGTCAACTGGACGCGCTATCCACGCCACTACCTCGAACAGTTCCACAAGGACTTCAATCCCGACATCGACACGCTGGTCCAGGAGGCCGGTGTCGCCGATTGGATCGAACTCTTCCGGACGATGGGCGACGGCATTCCGGGCACCCCCTACGATGCCCGCTGGGCGAATCCCGATCTGCCCCGCATGCACGCCTGGCGCCTCGTTGAGCCATACGGCGAGGGCACCCGCGTGCGGTTCGAGCGCAACCCGTACTACTGGAAGGTCGATCCCAGCGGGCAGCAGTTGCCATACGTCGACGAGGTGGTTTTCGACGTCCTCGAAGATCCGGAGGTGCTGCTGCTGCGGGCTGCCAACGGCGAGATCGACATGCATGCGCGCCACATCACGACCGACACCAACAAGCCGGTTCTGGCCGAAAACCGCGAGAAGGGCGCCTACGAATTCTTCGACATCGTGCCATCCTCGATGAACACGGTCATCTTCGCGCTCAACCAGACCCACAAGAACGAGGACATGCGCGCGATCTTCGCCAACAAGGACTTCCGCGTCGGTCTTTCCCACGCGATCAACCGCCAGGAAGTCATCGATGTCGTGTTCGTGAGCCAGGGCGAGCCCTGGCAGCTCGGCCCCCGGCAGGAAACCCCCTGGTACAACGAGACCCTCGCCAAGCAGTTCACCGAATACGATGTCGAGCTGGCCAACCAGCATCTCGACGCGGTGCTGCCGGACAAGGACTCCAACGGCATGCGGCTCCTCCCGAATGGCGAACCATTCTCCTTCGTGGTTGATGTCGCCGCCGATCTCAATCCGTTCTGGACCGATGCCGGCAACCTGGTCATCGGCTACTGGAACGCCGTCGGGATCAATGCGTCGCTCAACCCGATCGACCGGTCGCTGATGTACACGAGAAAAGCTGCCAATGAGCACGATTGCACGGTCTGGGGCGGTGACGGTGGCCTCAACGACGCGATGCTCGAAGCACGGTGGTACTACCCGCACAGCGACGAATCACTCTGGGGTATCGCCTGGGTCGTCTGGGCCGGACGCGCTGGCGGCAATCCACAGGCCGAGGCCCAGGAGCCGCCCGAAAACATCCAGCAGCAGGAGGAGCTCTATTCCGAGATCGAAGAGACGCCCGATGCCGCCCGTCAGGATGAACTCTTCAACGAACTGCTGACCATTGCCCAGGAGAACTTCAACGCCATTGGCATCAGCCTCCCGGCGATGGGCTACGGAATCAAGAAGGTCAACCTGAAGAACGTGCCGGCCACGATGCCCGGCGCCTGGCTCTACCCGAACCCTGCTCCCTCCAAACCGGAGACGTATTTCTTCGAAGGTGGCCAGCAGCTATAGGTTCCGATTACGTCACCAGCGGTTGGGCAACCGGCCGCTGGTGATTGTCTGGGACTGGATTGGCCGGCGCGAACGACACCAGAGCAGTGCCTGGGTCTCCGCGCCGGCCACGTCATCACGGGGTGTGGCCCATGCTGACCTATATCATTCGCCGTATCCTCTACATGATCCCAACGCTCTTCGCCATTTCCCTGGTTGTGTTTTTCATCATTCAGCTGCCGCCCGGAGACTATCTCACCACCCTGATCGCTGCGCTCAGCAGCCAGGGCGAAACGGTGAACCAGGATGCGATCCTGGCCCTGAAGGAGCGCTACGGACTCGATCAGCCGTGGTATGTGCAGTACTTCTACTGGATGCGGAATATCCTCCTGCATTTCGATTTTGGCAACTCGTTCGAATACAACCGGCCGGTCACCGATCTCATCGGCCAGCGCCTGTTGTTCACGGTGCTGATCTCGATCGGTGCCCTCCTGCTGACCTGGGCCATCGCATTTCCGGTTGGCATCTACTCCGCGGTTCGCAAGTACACCATCGGTGACTACATCCTCACCTTTCTCGCCTTCCTCGGGCTTGCCATTCCCGAGTTCATGATCGCGCTGATCCTCCTGTATGTGTCGTTCAAGTACTTCGACCAGAGTGTTGGTGGGTTGTTCTCATCCCAGTACGTCGACGCACCCTGGAGCCTGGCGAAACTCGGCGACCTGATGGCCCACCTCTGGATCCCGATCGTGATTGTGGGGGTCGCCTCCACCGCTGCCCTGATCCGGATCATGCGCGCCAACCTGATGGACGAACTCAACAAGCCGTATGTCACCACTGCCCGGGCGAAAGGGCTCACCGAACGCCGGCTGATCATGAAATATCCGGTGCGAATGGCTCTCAACCCGTTCGTCAGCACGTCCGGTTTCATCCTGCCTGGTCTGGTCTCGGGCGAAACCATCATTGGGGTAGTGCTGAGTCTTCCCACCATGGGGCCGCTGTTGTTGCGCGCGCTTCAATCACAGGACATGTATCTCGCCGGGGCCATCATCCTGATGACCAGTGTGCTGACCGTGATCGGGACCCTGCTCTCGGACATCCTCCTCGCGTGGCTCGATCCACGCATCCGGTACTGACGTTGTGTCCCTGACAGCGATAGGCCCTCACCGGGTTCCGAAAGGCTAAGCGCGTGCAGAACTACGAAACTGGATTGCAAGAGGAAATTCCACCACCCACACCCCCGCCTTCCGATAGCTTGCTGACCGAAGATGACATCATCGCCGGGCAGTCGAAGCGGACCGAACGCTCGGTCAATGTTGCATCGCAGTGGAAGCTGATGTGGTGGAAGTTCCGTCGTCACAAGTTGGCGATGGCCGGGCTGGTGATCGTGATCCTGCTCTACCTCATCGCCATCTTTGCCGAGATGATCGCAACCCGCGATCCCGGTCAGGTCAACGCGGCCTACACCTATGCGCCGCCGCAACGGCTTGGCTTGTTCCGGCAGGAAGATGGTGAACGGGTCTTCGGGCTCCATGTGTTTGGCTACAAGTCCGAGATTGATACCGAGACGATGGCGCGTACGTTTACGATCGATGAGACACAGGTCGTGCCGGTCGGGTTCTGGGTGAAGGGGTTCGAGTACAACCTGTTCGGCTTCATCCCCATGGACCGTCACCTGATTGGCCCGAAGGACCCCACCCAGCCCTTCTTCATCCTTGGTGCGGACCGCCTTGGTCAGGACCTTTTCAGCCGGTTGATCATCGGCACCCGGATCTCGATGTCGATTGGCTTGATCGGCGTGATCCTCAGCCTGGTGCTCGGCATCGTCATTGGCGGTGTCTCTGGCTATTTCAGCGGCGCCGCCGACACCGCCATCCAGCGTGTGATCGAGTTTCTCCAGAGCATCCCGGCCATCCCCCTCTGGTTGGGTCTCGCCGCGGCAGTGCCCGCCGCCTGGTCTCCCCTCCGCACCTATTTCGCCATCACCATCATCCTCTCGGTGCTGGGCTGGACCGGATTGGCGCGGGTCGTGCGCGGGCGATTCCTGTCGCTCCGGGAAGAGGAGTTCGTCACCGCCGCGCGGCTGGACGGCACGGGTCAGATGCGCATCATCCTGCGGCACATGCTGCCCTCGTTCACCAGTCACATCATCGCGTCGATCACGCTGGCCATTCCGGCCATGATCCTGGCCGAGACCGCGCTGAGTTTCCTTGGTCTTGGCCTGCGCTCCCCGATCAATAGCTGGGGCGTGTTGCTCCAGGAGGCCCAGAATATCCGGTCCGTCTCCACCGCACCCTGGCTGCTGTTGCCGGGCTTGATGGTCGTGATCGCCGTGGTCTCGCTCAACTTCCTCGGCGATGGTCTCCGCGACGCGGCGGACCCCTACGCGGCATGACGGAGGAACCTATCCACATGGCAACAGCCACCCATCCGGCCGGAGTCATTCCGGAAACCGCAGCGGAAGACCTCCTGCTGGAAGTCCGCGACCTCAAAACCTGGTTCTCGCTCGATGAGGGCACGGTCAAGGCCCTCGATGGCGCCACCTTCGACGTTAAACGCGGCAAGACGCTCTGCATTGTGGGCGAGAGCGGGTGCGGCAAGAGCATGACAGCCCGCTCGATCCTGCAGATCGTGCAGCCGCCCGGCAAGGTCGTCGGCGGCGAAATGCTCTTCCACCGCGCCGATCCCATGACTGGCGTTCGGTCCACGGTCGACCTCGCCAGTGTCGATCCGAAGGGGAGCCTGATCAGGAGCATCCGCGGCAAGGAGATCTCGATGATCTTCCAGGAGCCGATGACCTCCTTCAGCATGGTGCACACGATCGGGAACCAGATCTCGGAGAACGTTCGCTTGCACTCCTCCATGACGCCGGAAGAGGCGCGGCTGCACTCGATCGAAATGCTCCGCAAGGTAGGGGTGCCCCGCGCCGAAGACCGCTACGACTCGTTCGCCTATCAATTGAGTGGCGGCCTGCGCCAGCGGGCCATGATCGCCATGGCTCTGTCCAACGACCCGGCCCTGCTGATCGCCGATGAGCCGACCACCGCCCTCGACGTCACCACCCAGGCCCAGATCCTCGAACTCATGCAGGGTTTGCAGGACGAGTTGGGCATGGCGATGATCTTCATCACCCACGACCTCGGTGTCGTTGCCGAAATCGCCGACGAAGTGGCCGTGATGTACCTCGGCATGGTGGTCGAGCGCGGCACGGTCGACGAGATCTTCCACGAGCCGAAGCATCCCTACACCCGCGCCCTCCTGCAGTCGATTCCTCGCCTCGGTGAGGACTCCCGGGTCCGCCTGAGTTCGATCCGCGGCATGGTGCCAGACCCCTATGACCGCCCTCCCGGGTGCCCGTTCAACACGCGCTGCGATTTCGCGATACCGGGTGTCTGCGATCGGATCCTGCCCCCGGTGACGCGATTTGGCCACCGCCGCGATGTGCGTTGTCTCCTGTATGAACCCGAGTACAGCGACACCGAACAGGCCCAACGCATCGGTCAAGCCGTCGTGCTTGAGGCGCCGGAGCAGAGCGCAGCCCCGGCCACGGAACCCGCGCGCGAGAGAACCACCGCGTTGCCCCTGCTGAACGTGGAGAAGCTCAAGGTGTACTTCCCCATCGGGGGCGGGTTCCTCAAGGGGCCGTCGAAAAGCCTCAAGGCCGTCGATGACGTGACCTTCTCGATTCTGCGCGGCGAAACGCTCGGCCTCGTCGGTGAGAGTGGCTGTGGCAAAACCACCACCGGCCGCTCGATCGTGCGCGCGATTGCACCCACCGGCGGTGCGATCAACTACATCTCCGGGTCAGGTGGTTCCATCAATCTGGCCGTGCTGCGCGAACGGCAACTCAAGCCGTATCGCAAGGATGTCCGGCTGGTATTCCAGGATCCGTTCTCGTCGCTCAACCCCCGCATGACCGTGCAACAGACGGTGGGCGAACCGCTGCAATCCTTCAAGCTCGCATCAGGCAAGGAGAAGAATCTCCGGATCGCCGAAGCGCTCAACATGGTCGGCCTGCGCCCCGAATACATGAGGCGGTACCCACATGCGTTCTCCGGCGGCGAGCGCCAGCGGATCAGCATCGCCAGAGCCTTGGTGGTGAATCCGCGCCTGGTCGTACTCGACGAAGCAGTCTCGGCGCTCGACGTCTCGGTGCGCGCCCAGATCCTCAACCTCCTGCACGACCTCCAGCAGGAGCTCGATCTTACCTACCTCTTCATCTCTCATGACCTGAGCGTGATCGAGCACATCTGCGACCG
>CAZNQC010000013.1:28300-30138 GCA_964574825.1 uncultured Sphaerobacteraceae bacterium
GACCACTTCGCCGCCTGTCACTTTTCGGAGGAGCTGAACCTGCTCGGCGTGCGCCAGCTCACCGCCAGTTCACCATCCGAAACTGGCTGAATCACCGCAGTGCGTCCTGCATCTCAACCAGCTCGCCTTCCTGGGACGGCCTCGCCGTCAAATATCCCCGCCATCCGGGTGAATGGGAGGGACAACCAGGCGATTTTGGCTCGTGCAATTCATCACAACGGTCGCGACGAGGCACGTATACTTGCGGAGAAGTGGGTCGGATGATTCTCCTGGCCCTGCCGGCATGACTTGCTGTCAGTTCTGATGTAGCGGCCCAGGATGTTCACGCTCGCCGGGCGAGTCAGACCGGCAATGGTTGAATGCACGTAAAGGGTGCCGGAACTGGTTCCGGCACGTTGGGCGAATCGGCCCGTTTGATGGAGCTACCCGGATGCCTCAACGTGGAGAACGACGGCGACTCACAACCTTGTGGCTGCTGCTGGTCGGCCTGCTGACCATGGCGCTCGCGCCCATTGGCGGCGTCGCCACGGCACAGGGAATCGATTGCAACGCGATCGGTTCGGCCACCCCCTCTGCCACCCCCATCGAGTTGCCCGAACTGGAGCCGGTCGAGGCTCCTGACGGCGCGACGACCGTTCGCTTCGGCTACATCCCCCTCTCCATCTATGCCCCCATCTTCGTCGCGTACGAGAAGGGCTACTTCGCGGAGAATGGCATCGATCTCCAGCTCGAGGCGCTTCCAGGTGGCACCGACATGGTGCTGATGGCCTCGACCGGCGAACTCGACATGGCGATGAGCGGCATCGGCCCTGCCTTCTGGAACGCGATCAACCAGGGCCTTCAGGTGGAAGCCGTCGCCCCGGGCCACATGGAATCGAGCCCGGTCGCCTCACCGCTGATGATCTCGAAGAAGGCGTGCGAAGACGGCTCGATCACCAGTGTTGCTGACCTCGCCGGCAAGCGAGTTGCCGTCAACGCGCCTGGCGCCACCGAACTCTGGCTCGACATCGCCCTGCGCACCGGCGGCCTGACCATCGAAGATGTCGACCTGCAGTACATGAGTTTCCCGGATGCCGTGGTCGCCCTCGATGCCGGCACGCTCGACGCGTCGATCATTGGCGAGCCGCTCGCGACGTCGGCCGAGCAGCAGGGTCTGGCCGTGCGTCTCGTCTCGGACATGGATGTCGAGGGGATCCAGGCCACGATGATCTTTGGCAATAGCCAGTGGATGGCTGACAATCCGGACGTGGCGGCTGGCGTCATCGCCGGCTATCTCCGCGCCTCGCACGACCTCACCGAGAACTTCAACGATCCGATCAATCTCGCGATCATCCAGAAGTACACCGAAGTTCCGGCCGATCTCGTCGCCGCCTCGGTCAAGCCCGTCTACTCGCAGGACGGCACCATCAATCTCGATGAGGTGATGCGCCTCCAGCAGTTCTTCTCCGACCGTGGCCTGCTCGATTACGACGAGTTGCTGGACCCGGCCAGTGTCGTCAACACGACCTACACGGCCATGGCCCTGGAGTTGCTTGAGCCGTGACCCTCGGAGTCGCTTCCAGTACCGTTTCGGGTGTCGGCATTGCGGCAGAGGGGGTGGGGCGTCAGTTCCTCACCCCCTCCGGTGCAATCGAGGCTGTCCGCGATCTCACGCTCTCGGTCGCTCCCGGTGAGTTCTGCGTCATCGTCGGCCCTTCCGGCTGCGGAAAGTCCACCTTTCTCCGGATGCTGGCCGGCCTCGATAGCCCAACGAGTGGCTCACTGCGCGTCTATTCGCCAGACGGTTCCACCCCAACCAATGCCGTCGTCTTCCAGGGGCGATCGCTCTTTCCCTGGCT
>CAZNQC010000013.1:30238-34807 GCA_964574825.1 uncultured Sphaerobacteraceae bacterium
ATTCGCGCCATCATCGATGTTCCCTTCGGTCGTCCACGCACCATGGACTCGGTTCGCACCGACCCTGCCTTCGGTGAGCTTTTCGCCCAGACGTGGGACCTGCTCCGCGACGAGGTCACCACCGCGCGTCGGCGACAGGAGGAGGCGCTCGTTCGATGAGTGACCGGCCGACCACCGTCCATCGCGATCCGTTCCGCCAGCGCCGCATCATCGAGTTGCTGCTGACCCTCGCCGGTCCTGCCCTCGTGATCGGGCTCTGGGAGCTCCTCTCCCGGACCGGTACGATCAATTCGATCTTCTGGCCCGCGCCGAGCGAACTCTGGGTCACCGCCGAGGGCATGATTCGCGACGGCTCCCTGTTGGAGCAGACCTGGATCACCACCCGCCGCATCCTGCTCGGATTCGCGTTGGGTGCCATCCCCGGTGTTCTGTTGGGCCTGGCGATGGGCATCTGGTGGCCAGTCCGCACCTTCTTCATGCCACTTTCGACCGTGATCTACGCCATCCCCAAGATCGCGATTCTGCCGTTGATGATCATTGCCTTCGGGCTCGGCGAAACCTCGAAACTGGTGACGGTCGCGCTCTCGATCTTTTTCCTCGTCGCCCTGAACACGATGACAGGCGTGCTGGAACTCGATCGCTCCTTCACCGACGTGGCAAAGAACCTCGGCGCCACCCGGCTGGAACTCTTCACCACCGTTGCCCTGCCGGGAGCATTGCCTTCCGTCTTCACTGGCCTGCGGCTGGCGATGGGCTTCGCCCTCGTCGTGGTCGTCGGCACCGAGTTCGTCAACGCCAAGGACGGGCTCGGCTACGTGATCTGGAACTCGTACCAGACGCTGCGGATCAAGCCGATGTTCGTCGGCCTGGCCGGAACCGCCATTCTCGGGTGGGGGCTGACCATGGCGCTCGGCATCTTCGAAGCCTGGGCGCTGCCCTGGAAGCGCGCCGATCAGCGTGCCTCATCGCTGAAGACCTGGTTCTGGGCGGTGAGGCCCTTCTCCTTCACCACCTCGACGATTCCGGTCATTGCGGCGACCGCCTTGGCGCTGGTCGATGGCCACGTTCGCTGGGGATTCTTCGGCCTGATGCTGGTTGCTTCAATCCTCACCCATGCCGCCTGCAACCTGACCAACGACTACTTCGATGACAAGCACGGCGTCGATGGTGAGGACACCCTGGGTCATGGCGGTGCGCTCCAGGCTGGACATCTCACCCACGCGGAAATGCGGCTCGGGATCGCGCTCTGTTTTGCCGGAGCCTTTCTCGCCGCCCTGCCGATCATCGCCGAGATGGGCCAGGTGGTCCTTTGGATCGGTATCTTCAGTGCCGCCGCTGCCTTCTTCTACACGGGTGGCCCGTATCCCCTTGCCTACTACGCCCTCGGTGAGGTCACCGTCTTCCTCGCCATGGGGATTGGCATGGTGATGGGCGCGTATTACGTCAATACCGGCACGGTTACCGTCGAGTCGGCCCTGTTGGCCACCGCGATGGGCCTGCTTTCGGCCGGTTTCCTCCACGCCAACAATGTCCGCGACATCGAAACCGACCGTCGCCAGCAGAAACGGACCCTGGCCAACCTCTTCGATCGCCACGCCGCCACCATCGAATACGCCTGCCTCGTCTTCCTGCCGTTTCTCTGCGCGGCGGCGATGGTTGCGCTACAACCGTCCACCTGGCCGCTGCTGCTGGTCTTCGTGGCGACACCAACGGCCGTGAAGCTCACCCGGCAAATCTCGACCGAAACCGCCCCGGCCGCCCTGAACCGGATCGTGCGGAAATCGGCTGGGCTCCACCTGCGCTTCGGCATTCTCGCCAGCGCCGGGTTGGTGCTGGCAGCAGTGGTGGGTCTTTGATGGCAGGCAAACGCGGATTTCGGCAAGAGACGCGGGGAGGGCGGATGGGGCTTGACCGTGGAACGCGCCTCATCCGTAGGGGGCGACTCCATGTCGCCCCGGTGTCCCACATCACCCTGCTACCTCGTGTCGCCCCTGGATACGTCGCTGCCCTCATGGCTGTCCTGCTGGCGTTGGGCGCCGTCGTGGCCTGGTGGGCGCGGTTCGTCGCGCCGTTCCGGATGCAGGTCAAGCAGGTCGCCATCCAGCTTCCCCGCAAGCACCCGGAACTCGACGGCCTGACGATCGCGTTCGTCACCGATACCCATGTTGGACCGCATTTCCGGGCCGCGGACCTGGCGCCGGTCGTGGACGAACTGCAGAAGCTCAAACCCGATCTGGTCCTCTTTGGCGGGGACTTCATCTGCGAGTCACCACGCTTCATCTCCGAAGCTGCACCTGTGATCGGCGAGATGGCCCGATCGGGCCGCCTTGGCGCCTTTGGCGTGCTGGGCAATCACGACCTTGCCAACCTCCGCGAGCGCGTCGTGCCGCCGTTGGAAGAGGCTGGCGTTCCTATCCTTCAAAATCAGTCCGTGCGGGTCGAAACTGGCCACGGCGATCTCTGGCTGGTCGGCGTCGACGACGCGCAACTGGGTGAGCCAGACCTGGAAGCGGCCTATCGCGATGTTCCAGTGGACGCGGCCTCGATCTGCCTTTGGCACGCCCCGGATGTTGCCGAGCAGGCCGCACCGTTCGGCTCGTTCCTGATGCTCTCCGGTCACACCCACGGCGGCCAGGTGCGCCTGCCGGGTATCGGTCCACTGGCAGCGCCCGAGTTGGGCGAGAAACACGTCCAGGGCCGCTTCCAGTTCGGCGACATGGAGCTTTACGTCTCGACCGGCCTTGGCATCTACCGGCCGCCGGTGCGCCTCAACTGTCCTCCCGAACTGACCATCATCCGCTTGATTGCATAGTCAGGTGTGCTTGACGCCGCGTTAACTCCGGCCGCTGCGGCGCTGGTACCGATCTGCCAGGTCGCCATCGACGACCCTGGCGACGCGCTTGTCGGGCGGAACTGGCCAAGGTGTATGCTGGCCATCCGACATGTGCTCTCCCTATCGCGCAGCAGGTAGCGTGTGAGAGGTGGGCTGCCATGGACATGGAGTGAACGATGACGGAGGAGCAGGCAGACAGCCAGCCCCGAACAACGATCGAATTGCTGGATCGCATCTCGAGAAAACGGGCGGCGTTGGAGCAGATGGCGGCCACCCTGAACGATGACGCGCTCGTTGCGACGACCGGCGGCTGGTCGGCCAAGGACCTGCTGGCCCACATTTCGGCATGGGAACGACGGTTGCTGGCCGAAATGCGGGGTGACGAAGCCGCCGCACGCTTTGGGCTCGACGAGACCACCCATGGCTCTGCGGATACCGATACAATCAATGCCTTCATCTACTCAAGGCATCGGGACGATTCTCCGTCCGAGGTGCGCGCGGAGTTTCGTGCCTCGGGCGAAGCCGTGCGATCTGCCATCGCCAGGCTGAGTGACACCGATCTCGCGCAGGACGTTCGACCGGAAGACCCGCTGGTCGGCTCGCTTGTCGACCTGATCGCCTGGGACACCTTCAAGCACTACCCGCAGCACGCCTCGACGGTCGCTGAACTAACCACTGACAGTTAGAACCTGGCCGCATCTGAAGGGGAGTGACATGCAGCGGGCCGAGTGTTGCCTTGGAATGTGCACCAAATGGGGTTTCCCGCAGAGCGACGTACGGGCGGACCTGCCGCCGATCTGGCACAAAACACTCCTTGAGCGGCGGAGGCGGCTGTCGTCCGCCCTGCCTATTGGCGCAAGCGCTTACGTCCACCTCTGGCCTCAGTGCCTGTCCGCTTCAATTGCAAATGGCACTCCAGAACAGACCGTCATTCGCCTCGTGGCATAGTGGTGGTAGTCACACCCGTATCCACGAAGCAGGTTGCTGATGTCACCATTCGACGCGCTGACCCGGGCCGGACTGATGGCAATACTGGTGTTGGGCTCGCTCATCGCCCAGACGGCGGCTGTCGACAGCCAGCCGGCGTTCGAGTTGATGGCACCGGGCACTCACCTGCCGACTTATGGGAATGCCTACGATCTGCTCGACGCGGGCAGCCCTGGAGAACTCACCGTCGTCGCGCTGGCTCGCCCGACCGGCGAGTCCCGCAATCTGCCGTTCGTGGTGCACAACGGAACCGATCGTCCGCAGGTCCCGTGGGTGACCGCCCAGGCGTTGATCCCGGGTTCGGATGAGATCGTCGTTGGTGTGGCCGAGAATCCGAATGCGTTTCCCACCCTGCTTGAGCCAGGCAATGTCGCCATCGGCGAGATCCGCTTCGACGAGCTCGTTCCTGCCGACGCAACAATCGAGACCGCGGTGACGGGCACGCTCCCGGGCTACCTGCTCAACCGCCAGGGCCAACTCCAGATTGACCGACTCGGACCACTCCACCTGGCTTCGTTCGATCCGCGCACCGGCACGGGCACGCTCACGGCTAATGTGGTTGATGGATACCACCTGGAGAACTTTTGGCGCCGGATGGCCTGTTTTGCCGATGGTGAGCTGCGTGCCTTGGTGGTGATCGACATCGACGCGCTCGAACTCCGCAACGGCGAATCGGCATCGTTCAGCCTGATGGGTGCCGCGCCGAACGAATGCGAGACCTTCATCTTCGCGGGCTACGGGTCGATGTG